>JAGLKH010000123.1 GCA_023141985.1 Flavobacteriaceae bacterium
TGTTTTTATATAATTTAAATTCTAATTTTTAATATTTAAAAAAGCGGTGCAACCAAACGTTGCACCTTGCTTTTTTATTTAATAAGAGATACAACCACTGCGAAAAGTGCTACCGCCTCAACGAAGGCAAGTATAACGATTGCAGATGCTTGAATTTTTCCTTGCATTTCTGGTTGACGTGCAATGGCATCCATTGCTGATCCACCAATTCTACCAATACCAATTCCGGCACCAATAGCTGCAAGCCCCGCTCCAATAGCTGCAAACGCACCGTAATCTACGGCAACTGCTGCTTCCTGTAATAATGCTAAACTCATAGTTTAAAATATTAAAAATTAATTATTAATGTTCATGCTCTTCCATTGCACTGCCAATATATAAGGCAGACAACAGCGTAAATATATATGCCTGTATGGCGACTACTAATACTTCAATAACACTTATAAAAACTGAAAAGAAAATAGATGCTGGTGCAATCCAAACACTTTTCGCAATAAATATTAAAGAAATTAAACTCAATACTATAATGTGTCCTGCTGAAATGTTTGCGAACAAACGAATCATTAGTGAAATTGGTTTTATAAAAATCCCCATGAATTCAATTGGGGCAAGGAATATTTTCATAGGTACAGGCAGACCAGGCATCCAGAAAATATGTTTCCAATAATCTTTATTGCCAACCAATGTTGTAATAACAAATGTAATTATGGCAAGAACTAAAGTAAATGCTATGTTACCGCTTAAATTTGCACTAAACGGGAAAAATGGAATTAGTCCCATTAAATTATTTATCCAGATAAAGAAAAATAAGGTTAATAAAAATGGTAAGAAGCGTCTATAATTTTTTTCGCCGATATTTGGTATTGCAACCTCATCTCTAATGAAAACTACTAAAGGTTCTGTGAATTTGGCAATTCCTCTAGGGACTCCATTTTCTCTATACGCTCTTGCTGAAAAACCAAAAATTAATACCAATAGTACTATTGATAAAAACATTGAAAACACCAACTTGGTAATTGAAAAATCTAAAGGTTTAGCATTTATTGTGTGATGAGATTCATCATAACTTAAATAGGAACCATGATTATCTGCTGTTTCATTTGCATAATATATTTCTTCATGAAATTTTACAAATTGCTGTTCTCCTTTTTCCACAACAACTTCCCCGTTATCATCGTGTTTAAATTCCGAAGACATAAAAGTCACCAATCCGTTTTCAGTCCATAAAATTACTGGTAACGGAAATGAAACAGCGTGTCCTTTCCAGTCTAAAATATGAAAATCGTGTGCATCCTTAATATGGTGCATAATCATATCTGTTACATTAAACTCTTCTTCTGAAGATTTGGTTTCTTCATTTCCAGAAGCATATCCAAAAAAAGATATGGATAAAAAAAGGCTTAATAAAAGTGTCTTAAAAGTATTGATTTGCATCAGTTTGTCTAATTAAAAATACCTTGTCTAAAATTCGGTGCAAATATACATTCATTATTATAATTGACAAACTAATATTAACAATGTTTAGCGTTTTTGAAGAAATTTATTTAAGCTAAATATTTCGAAGGTTAGAAACAGAAAATATGGTATGAAAAAATTGATAACCTCAAGTTGTGAATGATCTGATTTTCCAAAGAACAAAGGCAATAAAAATACAATTGCTAATATCATTTTTAACAAGGTTAGCCCCAAAAACAATTGATACATTTTATCGCTTCCTTGTTTGTTCTTATAATTTAATACAGAATATATTATAAATACTAATACTGAATTAAACACGTAAATAGTCCAAATTGGAAAATAGAGCTGTCCTTCAAAAAATTGATGAATAATGTAAAAATGAATTGAAAAAAGTATTATGGTGAAACCTAATAACCTTAGTATAAAACTACTTGTTTTTTTGTTCATTGGAATTGTCTTTATTTGAGAAACGTGTAACCTGTTTAATAACGAAATACAAAGCTATACCTATTGAAGTTAGTGAACAAATAATTGCAAATAAGCTGTACTTATTTGGGTATTTTTCATCGAGTTTAATTCCTAAAAATACTCCAAGACCAATAATGGCAATCATTTGAAAGCCTATGCCAGAAAAACGAGCATAGGTATTAAGCCGTTCTTTCGGTTTCTGCTCTTGGCTTTTGTTGTTGCTGTTCACCTTTGTTAAGTTCTTTTACTGCGCCTTTCATACTACAAACTGCGTTAAATGTAGCTCCGGGTTCAACAGCTAGTTTCCCTACTTCAACTTCGCCTTCAATATGTGCTGAAGTTTTGAGAGTTAAAGTGCCTGATAGTTTTAGCTTTCCTGAGAATTTCCCTTCGAAATCGGCATTTGCACCATCTAAAGTGCCGTTAATAATTCCTGTTTTTCCTACTACTATCTTTCCAGGAGTTTTTAAAGTTCCTTGAATTGTTCCATCAATTCTAAAAGCTCCTTTGCTTGTAATGTCACCAACTACCTTAGTGCCTTGAGCTATGATGTTTTGTTGAGAAGTGTTGTCTGTTGTCATCTTTCTTTTTTTATTGTCTGAAAACATGGTTGCTATTAATTAGTTGTTATTGAGATTTTAGGTATTCTTCCAAATTTTTATGAATCTGGATAATTTGATAGTTTGGGGAAGAAATTGCGAAATGTGCTCTATCAATTATATGTTTAATGTCTTTTAATAAATCTGCCAATCCTAAAGCGCCTTCAATACTTTTAAAACCATGCACAACTAGAAATATTGTGTTGTGATTATAGTTGTCTTTAGAAGTACTTAAATCAAAATATTTTACTTTTTTAACGGCTTCATCTAAATTTTTAAAAAACTCATCTACTTCTTCGGTCGAAGTATTTGTAAATTGATAAATAGCTTTAAAATTTTTGGCTTCTAAATCATCTGCAAAATCCTTTTTTGCAAGTAAAGGAATTACGGTTTGCATCATATCTTCTGCTTTCTTTCCTTCTGGACTATTAGGATAATTTAAAGCAATAAAATTTATAGATTCTTTGTAACTCTCATAGCCATAAAGTCTTGCTTTAGAGACTGCCTTTAAAAATTCAAATTTTGGCACAATGGATTCTCCATCAAAGTTTATAATATATGTATCGCATTTTGAAATAACTTCTAAATACTCTTGATTTTCAAACCGTTTATACAGGCTTGTATAAATATTTTCGGGACTGTTCTCGTCTTTTCCTAAAACTGTTTCCGGATTTAATAATATCGTTGCATATCTTGAACCTGGATGTTTAGAAATAATGTTGTTTTTAGCTATTTCGGCTTCACCTTCTAAATTTAAAAACTTGTATATTTTATATAAATTGTATTTTGAAGGTAAAATCAATCTTTCTTCCGGATTATTTTTTAACAAGGCTTGTAGTTTGCCTTTTGCTAAATTATATTCTTTAAACTTGTCTTTATATATCAACCCTAATTGATAGTAAGCAAAGTTTCGATCTTTGGATAAACTGTCTATAGCTTTTTCTTCTGAAGGAATTCTCGCAATATAAAACTGTGGGTCAAATAGTTCTTCTTCTGTTGCATTAGCTAATTCTTCATCTACTACTATATCGCTTAGATTTGTAGTCTTTTTGTCAGACCATCTCCAGTTATCTTCAAGTTGGCGTTCTCCCCAGGTTTTAACAAATTCATTCTTACCAAAAGCTACAGTTATGGGGTTATAAAAATAGAATGCTTCAGTACTTTCTCTTTCTCCAAAAGCTGATTTAGAGCGACTACTCTCATTGGATATTAATCCACTTGAGCGTTTCGCAATTTCTTCTTTTTCTTTTAGCGCTTCAGCTTTTTGTTTTAAATCGTTGGTATAATCAGTAAACAAAGCTAATCTGTCTTCTTCTGACATATTTACAAGAGTTAAAATACTATCGTTTCTTTGAGCTACATTTTCATAATAAATAACATCATCCAGGTTGTCTCTTTTTCTTTTAATCGTTCTAAATAACTTGGTTTTCTGGTTCAAATTAAGCATTGTGCTGTCATAATATGCTCCAGAATTTTTATATTCTAAGTTATCAAAACTCATGTCTCCTAAAGTTTGATAGCTTAAGGCATTAAGAAATTTATCTTGAGAGACTGCCCGTAACGATTTATTATAAAATTTAATTGCTAAAGAATCAGAATCATTCTCTTTATGATACTCTGCAATTTGATGATAAATTTTATCGAGATAAGGTTTGTTTTCTCTATCATATTCCAGATCTGTTAATAATTCTAAAAACTCTAGTTTATTGCCCTTTTCGAAGTTAAAGTTCTTAGCTTTTTCAATATGTGCACTTATTAAATAAATTCTTGGAGTTTTTCTATTTAGTTCGATAACTTTATTAAATGCAATATTGGCACTGTCTTTATCTCCTAATTGATTATAGAGTTGTCCTTGAATAAAGCGATAGCGTCCTCTTTCGTCATTATTTTTAGTTTCGGCAGATGCAATTTCTAATTGTGTTACAGCGCTATCCAATGACTTTGTATTAATGTAAGCTTGAGCGAGCATGGATGTTGCGTCGGCTAAATCTTGAGACTTAAGTTCTTCTTGATATAATAGTCGTTTTAAATTTTTAATAGCCAATTCATCGTTTTCTAAGCGAATGTTTGCTTTCTCTCTCCAAATTTTTGCTTGATTTATCTTATCGCTTGCTGGATATTTAAAAAGAATAAAGTTAAAAGCCTCCAGGGCCGGTACAAAGCGTTGATCGAAATACCTTGCTTTTCCTAAAAGCAAATACGCCTCGTCTATTTGAGGATTCTTTTCCTTCCCTTCAATATTCATTGAATGTTTTTGAATGGCTTTTACAGCTTTTTCTTCTGCTTTGTTAAAATTGTCGTTCTTAGATTGCCCTGGGAGTAAAACCTCATCGGATACTTGCATGCGTTCTATTGGTAAAATCTCCCAATAATTATCGGCATAATCGTTAGCAAGGTTTTCTTTACCTTGTTCTAACGCATTATAACCATTAAACAAAGTGTTATATTCTGCAGTAACTGCATGAAAATTTCGGCTAACAAAATTATCTTTCTTGCGTGAACAAGCTGTAATAAGAATTACAGATATTAAAAGTATTGATTTAGCTTTAAAAAATGTCCTCAACGTTGGTTCAATTTAGTAAATGAATAACTAAAAACACTACATAAAAGTATGTAGAAACGTAAAAATAACCATCTTTTTTAATTTAACTACAAAAACAGCCGACTTTTAGCCTGCAAAGTG
>JAGLKH010000124.1 GCA_023141985.1 Flavobacteriaceae bacterium
TCTTGACTAAACGCTTCAATCATTTTATATTTTGAAGCAACATATTTTTTTGTAATTATTTTCATTATTTTTTGATGTAATACAACTCCTATTAGCCCTAATCCAATAAGCACTCCTATTGCTGTTTCAAAATTTAAAAAATAGTTAATAGCTCCAAAAATCAACATTGGAATTAACATTAAAGGAATTCCAATAAGCCATTGTACAGCTCCTGTGCCTTGAAAATTAAAGGCAGCTCGCTCATCCAAATTTATTTTTTTTCTGTTAAATGATCCACCATACATTATAACATGTGTATTAACTCCTATGTTATAAATTGCTGCAGCAAAATGCGTTATTAAAACTTTCCATCCAAAATAAATATATGGAATACCTAACACAAATAAGAGAACTACACTTATGGCCATAAGTGTAAATTTTGATTTTAAATATTGTTCGTATTTAAAATTTTGACTCATCAATAATTTGTAATAGCCACTATCCCATGCAGGAATAAATTGTCCGAAATTGATTAAAAAAGTGCCTGTTGAAAAAATCCCTATTAAGGCATACAAAAACACAATATCTCTATACATTGGCTGTGGATAGAAAAACAATCCATATAATAACCCAATCACTAAAATAAAAAATGTTGATTTTGCTCTTTTATTACGCATCATCAATTTTAAATCCAATTGCATAAAAGGAGCTATATCTCCAAATCGTTTTGTCCAATTTAAGTCTGTGGTTTTAGCCTCTGTAGTTTTAGTTTGTACCGAACCATCTGTATATAATTCATTTTTTAGAATCTTAAAATTATAATAATACAATGCGACTAAAATCAAGATTGGTACACATATAAGTATTGGATTGTTAGCAACACCCATAACTCCACTGGAAATCAAATTGGAAAATGAAATAATATTGAAATAATTGAGAGCAAATAATATTCCTGTACCTGCTATTAAAGGTAAAAACGATAATTCAGTTTTTGCTGTTAAGCTTTCTATAATAAAGTTTAAAAAATTATTGATTAACGTAATTATAATTAATGTCAATACCCAAAATATCGTTGTTATTGGATCATACCCTTCCTTAAAGATTAAAACAATTCCAAATGGGATTATTGCAAACAATGGTAAAAAATTGAAAAACGAAATTGCCGATTTACCTAAAACATAATTTACAATCTGACCTCTATTAATTGGCAGTGTTAACAATGGTTTTACAGACATGACTGGTAATTTTTGAAGAAAAAATCGCATCATTAAATCTCCTAAAATCCAATAAAACAAGAATCCTGTAACTATTATAAATGGATCTTGGCCTGGATAAGTTTTTTTAATTATTTCGAATAAGAAAAATCCAATAAATAAAAATACAGTCGTAAAGTACAGCCCAAAAAATCCCATTACTATTTTTAATCCAATACTTCTTTGCCAATATGGGGAGCGAAAATATTGTTTCCATTCGAGGCTTAAAAAACGTTTTATCATAGTTTTGGGTTAATGTTTAATTCATTAGTGGTTTTTATACTGAATTTGTTACACCCAAATTTAAGATTTACAATCCTACTTCACTATTTTTGCTGAAATTAATTTACCATGTCTCAATTTCATAAACTCAGCATACAAAATATTAATAAAGAAACAGATAGTTGTGTAACCATCAGTTTCAATGTCCCTGATGAATTAAAGGATGTTTTTACTTTTAAAGCAGGACAGTATATTACGCTTAAAACTGTAATAAATGGAAAAGAGATTCGTAGAGATTATTCTCTTTGTAGTTCTCCTAAAAGTGGTGAATTTAAAGTTGCTATAAAAGAAGTTGAAGGTGGAATATTTTCAGTTTATGCAAATAACCAATTAAGAGAAAATGACGTTTTAGATGTTGCTCCACCAAATGGGCGCTTTATTTTTGAACCAAATAATACTAAAAAAAGAACTATTACAGCTTTTGCTGCCGGAAGTGGCA
>JAGLKH010000125.1 GCA_023141985.1 Flavobacteriaceae bacterium
ATCAATGATACAAGGGTTTTTTCCTCCAAGTTCTAAGGTTGTAGGAGTTAAATGTTCAGCAGCAGCTTTTGCAACAATTTTACCAACAGCAATACTTCCTGTAAAGAAAATATAATCCCAACCTATCGATAAAAGTTCTTGTGCAATAGTTGCATCTCCTTGTATAATGGCAACATGTTCAGGACTAAAAGCAGCCGTAATAATATCTTCCATTATTTTTGAAGTATGTGGTGTAAGTTCGCTAGGTTTTAATACTACAGTGTTTCCTGCAGCAACAGCTCCAATTAAAGGAGATAATGCTAATTGATATGGGTAATTCCAAGGTGAAATAATAAGCGTATTTCCGTAAGGCTCAGAATGTATTTTATCAGTTGATGGAAAGTTTAGCATTGATGGAAAAATACGTTTCGGTTTTGTCCAGGTATTTAGATTTTTAATGGTCAAGTTAATCTCGGAGAGTACAACTTCGGTTTCAGATAAAACCGACTCAAATTCAGGCTTTTTTAAATCTTCATAAAGTGCATCAATAATATCCTGTTCTCGCTTTATAATTTCGACTTTTAAACGTTTTAAAGATTGTTTTCTAAAGTTGATATCTTTAGTGGCTTGCGACTTAAAAAACGCTTTTTGATTTGAGATTACCTGTGATATATTTTCCATTATATTTATAACTTTATTAAGCGTTTATTTTATAATAAGAATATTTTTTGAAGTCGATTTAATTTCCTCTTCATTCAGCATCATTTTTCTAAATTCACCATTGTTATATAATTCTGCTTGATCTTTGTAATGTTTACTAAATAAGTTACCAGATTGGCCGGTTGGCAGTATGCTCAAACTGTTCTCTATATCTGAAAAATCGATAATGCGTCGTGTAGAAGGACCAGAAGTCACCTTGTATTCTCCAGATCCGTCGTAATAAAACCCTAAATTATTGATAACTTCTCTGGTTCCATTAACTTCAAATGGACCAACATTAAAATACGATCGTAAAGCTTCAATTTTACCAATTGGATGTTGGTGTTCAAGTGTATGAACTTTATTCCATGTCCATTGTGATATATCGTTTCCTAATTGCTTTTCTAAATCTGAAACGGCTTCAATATAAGATTGTGTTACAATATTTTTTCGAGATTCACTTTTATTTTCAGTTTCAATATTATCAAACCAAACAGAATTTTCTTTAGAAAATAAAGGAGCAATAGTACGTTTTATAAGATGTGTTTTCATGAGTTGCGAAAACATGTCATCACCAAGTTCATCAAGAAATGTGTTCTTTAAGCAAAGGTAAATTAGCTTATGATAAATGGTAGGAGCAATGTCTTGTAATTGATTGTCACCATTCCAATTTTGAAGTATTGCAAGTGCTTCTTTTTGGTTTTTGTTTAAGTTTTGTTGGTCAATTAGTGAAACTAATTCTTTGGTAATTGTAGGATTTACAGATGATTTTACGTCTGTAATCATTTTTGCCATAGCATTTTTGTCCCAGTCGTTTTTTGGTTCGAGAAATTGCACGATGCGTTTCCCTCTATTTTCAGGTAAATAATAACCAGGATAAAACATTCCAGAAATTGTTTCTGGCTGATTGTTTGCAGAATAAACATAATGCCAAGGCGGATTAGTAGCCTTAGGATTTTCAGAAAAATCTAAATAACGAATAGGTTCGTTTATCCCATTAGCCCCATCTAAAATAAATTTTGAATGTCCAGTTTTTGGCAGTTCATATAATTTACCAACAGCATACCAACCAATATTATTTTCGGCATCGCCATACATAATATTAAGTCCCGGAGCATGTAATAAAGGCAAGGCAGCTTCAAATTCGGTTTGATTTGTTGCATGAGACATTTTATAAATTGCTTCTAAACCATGATTTTCATGTTTTGTGTAAATCCATGACATAGCAACAGGTTGATCGAAAGTAATTTCGTTGGTAATGCCATTCATAATTGGTCCATGTTGCGACGTTTTTACTGTAGCAGTAACATCATCCCCATCTTTTACTTTAATAGTTTTAGTCCTTATTTCATAGGTTTTCCAACCATCTGGCGTTTTGTATAAATTAGCATCTGTTGGATGATTTTCTTCCCAATAAAAATCGATATCATCATTTTCAAACATAGTCATTCCATAAGCTATCTTTCTATTGTGACCTAATATCGGAAAAGGCGAGCCTCCTAAATGATAACCATACATTTCGTAATTTGGCGTATGCACATGTGCTTCGTACCAAACTGATGGTTGCGCAAAACCAATATGTGGATCGTTGGCAAATAATACATTTCCTGTACTTGTTTTTTGTGGGGCAATTACCCAACTATTACTACCAATAAATTGTGGCACAGGAAGTTTACTTAATGCTGTATCTATTGAAGACATTAAAGTATTGCTTACTACTAAAGAATCTTTTGGCGAATGGGTTTTTATTAATTCTGAGATTGGATTTGTATCTATTGCTAAATCGGCTAAATATGCTGTTCCTAATTTATTTTTAATATTGGTTAAAAGCGGATCGGTTTTATGTGCCATTGCAAAGCTAAAAGCCATATAACCAAAAATGTTATACACATCTTTAACAGTAAATGGTTTTTTTTTAACACCTGTTAAATAAAATTCTAAAGGCTTTGGCCCTTCTTTAATAAATTGGTTAATACCATTTAAATACGATTTTGTTAATCGATATGTTTTGCTTGTTGTATCAAGTTTGGTTATTGCTTTGTGCGAAGCCTCGTCAATACCTAAACCAATAAAAAAACGATCTGTTTTAACGAGTTCTTCCCCAAAAAGTTCAGCAAGTCTTCCAGTAGGAATTCGACGAAGTAATTCCATTTGCCACAATCTGTCTTGTGCATGAACAAACCCTAAAGCAGTTAATGCATCACTTTCATTATTAGCATAAATATGTGGAATTCCGTAATTATCGTAGTAAACCGAAACTTCTTCTTGAACGTTTTTAATATCTACTGTTCCGTTATAAGTTGGCTTTAGACTATTGGTAAACCACCAAACTCCTAAAACCATTAATACAATTACAACTGCTAAAATTTTTAAAATACGCTTCATATAATTGAAATAAAAATAGTTTTAAAACTACGAAAAAATAATTTATATAATAATTAGTTATTCTTGGCAAACATTCCAAATGGCATCGTTTGGCAATGGTGCAATAACTTTTATCGGCTCTTTTTTTACAGGATGCATAAAAGTCAATTTTCTGGAATGTAAATGAATACTTGCATCCTTATTACTTCTGTCAAAACCATATTTTAAATCACCTTTTATCGGTGATCCTATTTTGGAAAGTTGTGAGCGTATTTGATGATGCCTTCCCGTTTCAAGATTTACTTCAAGGAGATAATAATTAGTCAACTTTTTTATTAGTGTATAATGAAGTACTGCATATTTACTATCTTTTATTTCTTTATCAAAAGCAGTTGACTTATTGTTTTTCGGGTTTTTTTTGAGCCAATGCCTTAAAGTGTCATTTTCTTTTTCGGGTTTATTTTTAACAATAGCCCAATAGGTTTTATTAACTTCTTTATTGGCGAAAAGTTTATTCAGTCTTGGTAAAGCTTTACTCGTCTTGGCAAAAACTACAATACCTGTTGTTGGCCTGTCTAATCTATGTACAACACCAAGGTAAACATTTCCAGATTTGTTATATTTATCTTTAATGTATTCTTTTACAACATCGCTTAAAGGTTTATCTCCAGTTTTGTCGCCTTGAACAATATCTCCAGCTCGTTTGTTGACAATTATGATGTGATTGTCTTCAAAAAGTATTTGTAAGTTAGATTTGTTAGAAAGTATTTTTTCTGATTTGTTTGCCACGAATTCACTAATAATTTATTTTTTTGAACACTGAACACTGAACACT
>JAGLKH010000126.1 GCA_023141985.1 Flavobacteriaceae bacterium
ACTTGGTCTAACGGAACTTTAACATGGATAGGATTAGTATCTAGCGCAAGTTCGGCAGCACTAATGGCTTTAATTGCTCCCATTGAATTTCGTTCTATACAAGGTATTTGCACGAGCCCACCAATTGGGTCGCAAGTGAGCCCTAAATGGTGTTCCATAGCGATTTCGGAAGCAATCATAACTTGCTCTGGTGAACCTCCAAGTAATTCACATAAAGCACCTGCGGCCATTGCTGAAGACACACCAATCTCAGCTTGACAGCCTCCCATTGCAGCACTTATAGTTGCACCTTTTTTAAAAATGCTTCCTATTTCTCCTGCTACTAATAAAAATTGTTTGATATGCTTAAAATCGGCTTCATGATTTTCTATAACCAGATAATACATTAATACTGAAGGAATCACACCTGCACTTCCGTTTGTTGGAGCAGTTACCACACGACCTAAAGAGGCGTTAACTTCATTAACACTTATGGCAAGACAGCTTACCCACTTTAAAATTTGACGAAACTTCACTTCAGTTTTCCTAATGGTTTGCAACCATTCTTTAGATGAATTATAAGGAAGTTTCCCTTTTAAATTCCTATGGATATCGTAAGCACGACGACGTACGTTTAATCCTCCAGGAAGATTACCTTTTGTATGGCATCCTATGTACATGCACTCCAGCATGGTTTCCCAGATTCTTTCAAGTTCAAAATCTATTTCAGTTGCTGTGCGTAAAGATTTTTCGTTTTCAAATACGACTTCAGAAATTTCCTTATGCTCTGTTTTGCAATAATTTAGGAGTTCTGAAGCATTGGCGATAGGAAAAGGAAATGTATTTAGAAGTGCTTCATTTTTAATGCTATTGGTTTGTTCTTCTTTTACGACAAAACCACCACCAATAGAGTAGAAGGTAGAAGTATATTCTTTATCTTTAACAAACGCAGTAAATATCATTCCATTGGCGTGAAACGGAAGAAATTCTTTGTTAAAAATGATGTCATCTTCAATAGAAAATGAAATTTTTCTTTCATCATTAAACACTAAAATTTTATGAGATCGTACTGAAGCTATAGTATCTTCAATAGTTTCCACAGGAAAAATTTCAGGATCTAATCCTGTTAGACCTAATATAAGGGCAAAATCTGTGGCGTGACCCTTTCCAGTAAGTGATAAAGAGCCATAAAGATCTACTTTAATCCGCTTAATATCATCAAAAATATTTTCAGATTTAAGCTCTTTTATCCAGCGTTCAGCAGCTCTCCATGGGCCTAATGTATGAGAACTCGAAGGGCCAATACTAATCTTTAACATATCAAAAACAGAAATGCATTCCATAATATAAATTGACTAATAAAGTGAGTAAAAATAGTCTTTTCGTTTCAATGAGAATGCAAATAGTTATAAAGTTTGAAGTTTAATAAATGACATGATGTCAGCATTTTTTTATTGGCATAATCATTGATTTTAACAACACGAATATTAAAAAAGATAATTCAACACAATTTATAAAGAATAAAATATTATGAGTAAAATTATTGGAATCGATTTAGGAACAACAAACTCTTGCGTTTCTGTAATGGAAGGTAATGAGCCAGTTGTAATTACTAATGCTGAAGGAAGGCGAACTACACCATCTGTTATTGCTTTTGTCGAAGGAGGCGAAATAAAAGTTGGTGATCCTGCAAAACGTCAGGCAGTAACTAATCCTACAAAAACGGTTTATTCTATTAAGCGTTTTATGGGAAACAAGTTTTCTGAATGTAAACAAGAAGTAGGTCGTGTACCATATAAAGTAGTAAAGGGAGATAATAATACGCCTAGAGTAGATATTGATGGTCGCTTATATACACCTCAGGAATTATCAGCTATGGTACTTCAAAAAATGAAAAAAAC
>JAGLKH010000127.1 GCA_023141985.1 Flavobacteriaceae bacterium
AATAAATTGAATTATTTTTTGATTAATCAAAGTTTAAAAATATAAGCATAGCCTTAGTTACGGTTATATTTTTAAACGAAGAATAGGCAGAAAAGAAACGATTTATATGTGTCATTTTAATGTTTAACCTGGTATAAACCTATTAAATCCAGTTAAAAGATATGGTTTTCTCAATTTCCGGATGCAAACTGTAAAGAACCGGGCAGGTTTTAGCAGTGTGTTCTAATATTTTTTTGTGTTTTGCATCTGCTTTAAACGGCAAATTTAAAACGACTTCTATTTTTGAGATTCGTCTTGGATCAGGCGCCATAATTTTAGTGACTTCGGCTGTTGTACCATCCATATTAACATCTAAATCTCTTGCTTTAATTCCCATTACAGTTAACATACAATTTGCTAATCCGGTAGCAACAGTATCTGTAGGAGAGAACGCTTCTCCTTTACCTTTATTATCTATTGGTGCATCTGTAATGTAAGTATCGCCCGATTTAAGATGTGTATTTTCTGTGCGAAGGTTTCCTTTATATATTACTTTAGAAGTCATTGTTGGCATCAACTATTTTAAGTTCGTGGTATTTTACAATATAAGCAGCTTGGTTATAAAATCCACCAAAAATCCTTTTGGAATAACGGAACTTATTCTCGACATATTCTGTTTCTATATCGTTATTAGAGGCTTTATACAAATCGTCTTCGGTCGATAAACGCAATAAAATATCCATTGTTAAGTCGAAACCTCTTATTGCGTATTTATTAGGTTCGGTTTTCCAAACACGCTTATAACGCGTTACAAAACTATTAGTTTGTTCGACATTGAAAGCTCTATTTACCGAAGGGTAATGAAACTTTAATTTAGATAAATCGTAGTTTGAAATGTTTACACCTTCGAACGCTTTATTTTTATTTGTGGTCATCAAGATGATTTCACGTTCTATTTCCAGTTCTTCATCAACACCATTAAATCCATTAATCATACTTGAAACGTTAGATACAAATCCTTCGTTTTTGGTTTCTAAAAACACAATGTTCAGTCCTTCTTTAAACAGCTCTTCAACATCTTCTAATAAAATATAATGGCCTTCTTTACCATCTTCGTCTTTTCTTGAGAAAATTTGTTTGGCTAAAGGAAACTCTCCTTTTAACAAATTACTAACTGCTCTATGCTCTGAATCCGAGATAATAAAAATGTGTTTTGATACTGTATCTGTACTTCTTTTTACAAATTGAATCATTTTTTTTCGTAACAATTCTTCTGAGGGTATTGTTTGAAATACATTATTATATAAATTTTTAGGCTTGGTTACCGGAGAAACTATTGGTACATTTTCTCCTTTAAGCATAGATGCTGCGCGTTCAAAATTATCAGCTCTAAATGGACCTATTACAGCATCGTAATTAGAGAAATCTTCATTTCTTAAAATACTTGTAACCTGGCTAATTTGTGCTCTGGTATCGAATACATCTAATTTTGTGGATATCCCTAATTGCTTTGCAGAATCCAATGCCATAAGGACTCCTGTATGAAAATCTAGAGAAATACTTAAAAGGTCTTCTTTTCGTATCATCGCTTTTACTTCCTGAACCGAGTCTAAATCAATACGATTAAGTCTAAACGGAAGCATTACCGCAATACGTTTGGTTTCAAAATTATTAATTTTATCTATTAATATAGAGCGTTTTATATCTGCACTTTCAATATTATTTGCTACATCTAAAGGTACTTTTAAGATCATACCTTCTTTTAGTCCACTATCTACTAATTCTGGATTAAGGGATTCAAGTTCTTCTTTTGTTAAACCTAATTTTATTTTTAATCTAAAGAAACCTTCTTTTGGTAAAACTGTGTAGTATCCAGAGGTTTCTTCAACTATCTTTTCTTCGTTATCAGCTATATTAGGTACATTAATTTCCTCACCTAATTGAAGCGAGTCGCCCATTTTTGGGTTTAGTTTTTCAAGCTCCGCAACTGTTATACCAAATTTATAAGCAACGCGCCATTTACCTTCTTTAGGTAATACTTTATATTTTTTTATAGTGTTACCTATATTGCTTGTAACCAAAACCGTTTTATAACGTGGAATATTAATTTTATCGCCTTTTTGTAAATTTTCGGAATATAATCTTGTATTGTGCTTCTTAATATCTTCGATCGTGATATTATATTTTTTTGAAATACTATATAAGGTTTCCTTTCGCTTAACTTTATGAGATTTATAGTTTAAAAGTTGTTGCGTTTCAATTTTAACAGGATCTTTTAAAATTCTTGAATTCGGAATTATTAAAACGATATTAGGTTGAAGATTTTCTTTAGCATCAGGATTTAAGGCATAAATATCGAAAGGTGTTACCAGGTAAATTTTAGCTATACTTTCTATGGTTTCGCCAGCTTTTACTTTATGAGTTTTGTATTCTTGTGCAATAGCGTTAAAGCTAAACAAAACTACCAAACTGATACCTAACAAAAATTTCTTCATTTATATTTTATTTAATCAAATCTATTCATTGATATATACGATAATTATTAATTTAAAGACTACTGCAAACTGAACACTGAAAACTGTTTACTTTATCTATTCCCATTCTATTGTTGCAGGTGGTTTCGAACTAATATCATATACTACTCTATTAACGCCTTTAACTTTATTTATTATTTCGTTTGACGTTTTTTGTAAAAACTTATAAGGTAAATCCACCCAATCTGCTGTCATACCATCTGTGCTTTCTACAGCGCGTAAGGCTACACATTTTTCGTAGGTACGCTCATCTCCCATAACACCTACACTATTTACAGGAAGTAACATTGCTCCAGCTTGCCAAACTTTGTCATATAAATTCCACTCTTTTAAACCATTAATAAAAATAGCATCTACTTCTTGCAAAATACGAACTTTTTCTGGTGTAATATCTCCCAATATTCTAATTGCCAAACCAGGTCCTGGAAAAGGATGACGTCCTAAAAGCTCTGGATCTATTCCTAAGGAAGCTCCAACGCGTCTAACCTCATCTTTAAATAATGACTTAAGTGGCTCCACAACTTCCAACTTCATAAAATCTGGCAAACCTCCTACATTATGATGGCTCTTTATTGTGGCACTTGGTCCTCCAGTTGCCGAAACACTCTCGATTACATCTGGATAAATAGTACCTTGAGCTAACCATTTTACATCTTCAATACGATGTGATTCATCATCAAAAACTTCTATAAATGCACGACCAATAGCTTTTCGCTTTTGCTCCGGATCGTCTATTCCAGCTAATGCATCCAAAAAACGTGCCGAAGCATCCACTCCTTTCACGTTTAAACCCATTCCTTCGTATTGAGTAAGTACATTCTTGAATTCATTTTTGCGTAATAACCCATTGTTTACAAAAATGCAATACAAATTTTTACCTATGGCTTTGTTAAGTAAAATAGCTGCTACAGTTGAATCTACTCCACCTGAAAGCCCTAAAACAACTTTATCGTTTCCTAATTGTTCTTTAAGTTCAGAAATGGTCTCCTCAACAAACGAATCTGGGGTCCAATCTTGTTCTACTTTGGCTATGTTTACCAAAAAATTTTCTAATAACTGCTTGCCATCTTTAGTATGATATACTTCTGGATGAAATTGTATAGCATAGGTTTGTTCTCCTTCTATTTTAAATGCTGCATTTTCCACATCGTTTGTGCTTGCTAATAAAACGCCATGAGTAGGTAACTCTTTTATAGTATCGCTATGACTCATCCAAACCTGGCTGCCTTCAGAAATATTTTCGAAGAATTCTTCACCTTCTTTAATATAAGACAGGTTAGCTCTACCATATTCTCTTGTGTTTGAAGGTGATACATTTCCACCAAAAAAGTGTGCTAAATATTGTGCTCCAAAACAAACTCCTAACAGTGGTTTTTTGCCACGAATTTGTAATAAATCAGGATGTGGAGCATTATCTGCTCTTACAGAAAATGGGCTGCCAGATAGGATAACTGCTTTAAAATCTTCTAAACTGGCCGGAATTTTGTTGTAAGGGTGTATTTCGGAATAAATGTTAAGTTCTCTAACTCTACGTGCAATAAGCTGGGTGTACTGCGAACCGAAATCTAAAATTAATACGTTGTTGTGATGCATGTGCAAAAGTAATATTTAATAGTAATAAAAATGTAATTTTTAAAAAAATTAAACCATAGAATCTAAAATCATCTCTATGTCTTTTTCGGTTGTATCCGGATTAATAAAACAGAAACGTGAAACGGTTTCAAAAGCATCTCCTTTCTTCCATTTGGTTGGTGTAACCAAAGCAAATCCTTTTTTGTGGTTTTCGTATGTCCAATGTGTATAGTCTTCAGGTTTCCAACCTTTTCTTCTAAATAATACACATGATAAACTTGGCGCTCTTACTAATTCAACATTAGGATTCTCTTCAATCATTTTTCCTGCTATATTGGCTAATTCAATACCTCGCTCTACTGCTTCTTTATATCTATTAGTGCCGTGAGTTGCTAATGAGAACCAGAGTGGTAAACCTCTAACACGTCGTGTTAGTTGTATTTGATAATCGGTGGGATTAAACCCATGTGCTCCTTCATCTTTAAAAATATCTAAATAAGAACCTTCTTGCGAATGTGCCTTTTTTGCCAATTCCATATCTTTATAGATTATTGCGCCACAATCGTAAGGTGAGAACATCCATTTATGAGGATCGATGGTAATACTATCTGCTTTTTCAATGCCATTAAATAAATGTCTCACAGAATCTGCTGCTAAAGCTCCTCCTCCATAAGCAGCATCAACATGATACCACAGCTTTTCTTTTTCGCAAATAGTAGCAATTCCATCCAAATCATCTATAATTCCAGCATTTGTAGTTCCTCCCGTAGCAACAACAGCAAATAATCGTTGCCTTTGATGCTCTGTTAGATTATCTATTGTTTTTTGTAAATTTTTTGTTTCTAATCTCTCTTCAGAATTTACTAACAAGACATCTACATCTACTACTTTTGCCATTGCTTTTATAGAAGAGTGCGCGCCAATGGACGTTATTATTAATCCTTTTTCTACTTTATTTTTATCGTTTAAACTTCGCCAATATTCTCTTGCTGTAACAATTGCAGATAAGTTTGCTGCAGTTCCTCCACTTGTAAAAACCCCAAAAGCACCTTCCGGTAATCCTGTTAAGGACACAATCCATTTCATAGCCTCGTTTTCACAAAAAATACCACCCGCACCTTCCATCCAATATGCTCCATGAATACTTGATGCCGAAGTTACCAAATCGAACATTACCGCAGCTCTTGTTGGTGCAGCAGGAACAAAAGCTAAATTTCTTGGGTGATCGGCAGGGACATTAGCCTTTATTAAATGTTGCTTCCATAAATTAAAAGCATATTCTCCTCCAACGCCTTTTTCGGTGATGGTTTCTCCAACTAATGCTCTTAATTCTGATTCTTTTTTAGGTTTTCCTATCTCGCGTTTTGTTGCAGAAATTCTATCAATAGCATACTTCATGACATCCATTGTCATTTCTACCAGGTCAATATCTATTTTATGCATTTTACTTTACAGATTTAGTATTAAAAACTCTCCTTTTAGAGGCTGCAAATTTAATACTAACTGTTGGATTAATTGCTCTCCAAACTGAAGATAAAGTTCAGAAAAATTAAGGTTACGCTCTTGCAAACTTTGATCTGGAAATAATTGGTTTTGAATTTCTATAATTCTTTCAACTTGTTTACTTAATTTTCGTTTTTGAGCTTTGAGTAATCGCTTTTCTAAATTAGATAAGCCCTTTATTTGTTTCTTCTCTTGAGCAGCCACAGCTCCTAAAAAAGATTTATCCGTTTGTTCTGCTAATTTAAATAGGTTCTTAAACTGTTCTTGTAAGAGTTCCTTTTGGATTGTAAAATCTATATCAATTTTAGAAAGTGCTTTAACTTGGATACTGACCAATTCGTTTTGCTTTAAAAACAAATCGTGCAAAGAAAGGTTTAGTTTATTAAGCTTTTGTGTTTGCTTTTCGGTCTTTACTAAAACAGAATTTCGTAATAAAAGTATTGGAAAAGGAACATTTACGGTTTCAAAATAAGCTTTTAGTTCTAACCAATAGGCTAATTCTCCTCCTCCTCCAATATAACAAAGATTAGGTAAAATAACTTCTTGATATAATGGCCGCATTATTACATTAGGCGAAAAGCATTCAGGATGGTTTTTGAGTTCATCAAGAATTTCATTCCTACTAAATGAAATATCAGTATCGTTTACTTTATAAATTCCGTCTTTTTCAACAATACGATCGCGAACATTATCCTTCAAATAAAACAAATTAATTTCTCGGGGGTTTACTTGAATTTTATATTGGTTTTCTAATGCTGCATTAGATTTTAAAACCGACTTATATGAAACCTGTTCTAGTAATTCTTTTTCAATATAAGGTGCGAACAAACGTTTCAATTCTGGTTCGTTGGCATCTATAATTACCAGTCCTAAATCCCCAAACAATTCATTAGCCAAATAACGTGTGGCATCAGCTAAATTTGAATGATTTAAATACGCTTTGTTAAATAAATCTTTTAAAAAATCGGCGTTTTTACCTTGTCCCAATTCTGATGAAAATATTTTAAAGACGTCTTCTAATCCATTTGTGTCTAATTCTCCAACAGCTCCTTTAGAAATACGGTTCCATTGTATTTTTTTACCCTGAAAATTGAAGTAGTTAATTTCTTCAAAATCATGATCTTCGGTTGCCATCCAATAGATTGGCACAAAATTATAATCTGGATATTTTGCTTTTAATTCTTTGCTAAGGTTTATAGTTGAAACAATTTTATATAAAAAATATAAAGGTCCGGTAAATAAATTAAGTTGATGGCCTGTAGTTATAGTAAATGTGTTCTCATGTTTTAATGCTTCAATATTTTGTTTTGTAAGTACTGAAGCATTTATATTTTGATATTGGTTATTGATCGTACGCGACAATAGGCTTCTCACTTCGTCTTGGAATGACAGGCGTTTTTCTTCAATTTGTGCTTTAAAATTTTTAAGTTTTGGAAATCGGTTATAAAAGGGTTGCAATTCTGGTTTTTCATCCAAATAATCACAAATTAACGGCGAAAAATATTGAGTTTCTCTAAACGAAATACAGTCTGTTGGCATAGTTAATATTGAATTCTTGTGTAAATATAATGTACTTAAATATTTTAAGTCCTAAATTTTAGTTAATTCGTTTTCGGTTGTTATCTTTACTTTTCATATAAAAATCATAATTATACTAATGCAAAAATTATATCTCGTTTTCTTTGTCGTATTAAGTTCCTTTTCCTTTTCAATAGCACAACAAGTTAAATCTCCTGATGATTTTTTGGGATACGAATTAGGCACACAATTTACAAGACATCATAAAGTTGTTGAATATTTTAAATATGTGGCTTCACAAATGCCCAATCAAGTACGATTAGAACAATATGGTGAAACCTATGAAAGGCGACCTTTATATGTTTCTTATATTTCTTCAGAAGAAAACTTGAGAAACCTTGAAACTATTAGAGAAAACAACCTTAAAAATACTGGAGTATTAAATGGTAATACTACAACAGATAATATTGCTATTGTTTGGTTAAGTTATAATGTACATGGTAACGAAGCATCTAGTACAGAAGCATCGATGAAGACCATTTACACTCTATTAACTCAAAAACAAGACTGGTTAAAAAACACAGTTGTAATAATAGATCCATGTATTAATCCAGATGGTCGTGATCGTTATGTTAATTGGTTTAATGAAACCTCAAGTAGGCCATACGACATAGACCAGCAAGCTAGCGAACATAATGAACCTTGGCCTGGAGGAAGAGCAAATCATTATTTATTCGATTTGAATCGTGATTGGGCATGGGCAAGCCAAATTGAATCGCAATCGAGATTAAAAATATATAACAAATGGTTGCCCCATATTCATGTGGATTTTCATGAGCAAGGCATGAATGAACCTTACTATTTTGCTCCTGCAGCGGAACCTTTTCATGAAATTATAAGCGATTGGCAAAGTGATTTTCAAGTACAGATAGGAAAAAATCATGCAAAATATTTTGATGCCGAAGGCTGGCTGTACTTTACTCGCGAGCGATTTGATTTGTTTTACCCCAGCTATGGAGATACATATCCTACATATATGGGAGCTATTGGTATGACTTATGAGCAGGGTGGACATGGTCGAGCCGGATTGGGTGTTTTAAACGATGAAGGTGAAATTTTAACTTTGGTAGATAGGGTTGCTCATCATACAACAACTGGCTTATCTACTGTTGAGATTTCTTCTAAAAATGCTGCACGACTTAATACTGAATTTAAAAAGTTTTTTAACACTTCAGGATTAAAATATAAAAGCTATGTATTAAAAGGAAATGCTGATAAAATAGAAGCTCTAAAAACTTTACTTGATAAACATGAGATTAAATATGGTAATGCATCCAAAGGAAAAGTAAATGGATTTAAATATTCTACAAATTCTACAGGAAGCATGAATACCTCTACTAACGATCTGGTAGTAAGCACAAATCAACCTAAAGGAAAAATGGTTAAGGTCTTGTTTGAATCAAATGCTAAATTAACTGATTCATTAACTTACGATATTACTGCTTGGAGTTTGCCTTATGCTTATGGTTTAGAAACATTAGCGAGCACTAGTTTAGTAGCTTCAAATAAAAAACCAACATCTTTAACAGTATCCAATAGTAAAAACTCCAACGCAACGGGTTTTATAGTACGTTGGAATGATCTGAAAGATGCTGAATTTTTAGCCGACTTATTAAAACAGAATATTAAAGTTCGTTTTACCGAAAAAAGGTTAACAACTGATGGTAATACATTTGATAGAGGATCACTGATTATTGTGAGAGGTGATAATAAAAGAGTTAGTGATTTTGATAATCTATTAGTTAGAACAGCTAACAAATACAATCGTAAACTTAATGCTGTAGCATCAGGATTTTCTACAAATGGCCCAGACTTTGGTTCACCAGATATTAAGTTAATAAACAAACAAAAAATAGCTTTACTTTCAGGAAAAAATACCTCATCGTTAAGTTATGGTGCTTTATGGCATTTCTTTGAACAGCAATTGCATTATCCCGTAACTTCAATAAACACAGAGCATTTAGCTTATATAAATTTTGATAAATATAATATCCTTATAATACCAAGTGGTAATTACAAAAGCCTTTTAAATGAAGACGCTATGGAAAAACTACAATCTTGGATTAAAAAAGGAGGTAAAGTTATTGTTATAGATCGCGCATTGAGTGCCTTTGCAGGAAAAAAAGGGTTTGGTTTAAAACGCAATAAAGCAGACGATGAGGATGAAGATGATAATAACAAAAACCTGATTCCATATGCAGATAGACAACGTGAATATGCAAAACAAATGATCACCGGAGCCATTTATAAAACCAAAGTAGATGATACACATCCAATGGCTTTTGGTTATTCTAACACGTATTTTTCGCTTAAATTAGGAAGCACATCTTACAGTTTGTTAAAAAATGGATACAATGTTGCACATATAGGAGACAACCCGACTAAAGTTTCTGGTTTTGCAGGATACGAAGCTAATAAAGGATTGAGTAACTCT
The DNA here is from genome assembly GCA_023141985.1 of Flavobacteriaceae bacterium. Classification (GTDB taxonomy): domain Bacteria; phylum Bacteroidota; class Bacteroidia; order Flavobacteriales; family Flavobacteriaceae; genus PRS1. The sequence goes on from JAGLKH010000127.1 coordinate 9,601, forward strand.
TTAGTTTTTGGAGAAGAACGCTTGGGTAGTGGGAGCGTAATCTATATGGTCGATAACACACTATTTAGAAGTTTTTGGGAAAACGGGAAGCTGTTTTTAGTAAATGCCATTTTCTTTGTAAATAATAATGCGTTTGAGCTGTAATTTTAATAAGAATGTATATTAGCATTATAATCAATAAAAATAAAATTCTAAAGTTTATATAATTTAATGTAAACTAACGCATTATGCAAAAAAGGAATCCTAATTTTCGTGGATTGTTTATAATAGGGATTTCATTAATCGCTATCGGTACTTCTTTAATCAATTTACAGCCCAAACCTATTGGTGTTGTTTTAATAAGTGTAGGTGGTCTCTTTATGATTATGAGTTTGAAGAATAAAAATAAATAGAAGAAATAATTAAATTTTATTTTTACTCTTCATAATCTTTTTTATCAAGTTATAAAACCGTCTTTCAGGAGTTATAAAACTGTTAAACTCTTTAATATTTAAAGCTAAAAAGTATTTTTTTCGTATCTTAAGCTATCTTATATAAATCTATTTCGTAATGAAAAAAGATATCTTAATTAAAACCGTGAGACACATTATTTCTTCTGTTGTACTAATCCTTTTTTTTGGTAATCATCTTAATACTCAAGCCACTAATTTATTACAAGAAGATGTTCAAGACACCCAGTCTTATACAGAATTTAAAGGCATAGTTATAGATAGCAATACCAAGCAACCATTAGTTTTTGCAGATTTAACAGTGAATAGCACAAATATTAGAACTGTTACAAATAAAGAAGGAGAATTTTTAATCAAGATACCTAACAACTTATTAGGTAATAAGATTGCCGTTTCTTTATTAGGCTATGAAACACGAAAAATTTCGATTCAGGATTTAAAACCCAAGAACAACATAATCGCTCTTAATATTTCAATTACTGAATTGACACAAGTCAATATTAATATTCCAAAAGATGCTGAAACCCTTGTTAGAGCTGCTTTAAAAACAAAAGGAGGAAGCTACTATAATGAACCAACCATAATGACAGCTTTTTATAGAGAGACTATTAAAAAGCGTAAAAAAAATGCCTCTTTATCTGAAGCCGTTGTGGAAATTTATAAACAACCATATAGTTCAGTAAGAAAGGATGCTATTAAACTCCTTAAGTCACGTAAAAACACCAATTATTCTAGGCTTGATACTCTTGCATTAAAGCTTCAAGGTGGTCCGTTTAGCACATTATATGCAGATATTGTAAAATATCCCGAATTTATTTTTACGGAAGATACATTCCCATATTACGACTTTAGTTTCGAACCTTCAACTCAAATTAATGATCGCCAAGTATATGTTGTAAAATTTAAACAACTTCCTAATGTAGTGTCTCCGCTTTACTATGGTAAATTATTTATAGACTCTGAAACTTTTGCACTAACAAGTGCTGTTTATGGCCTTAATGTTGAAAATGAAAAACAAGCTATCGGGTTGTTTATTCGTAAAAAACCTAAAAGAGTTAAAGTTTATCCTCTTGAAGCAATTTATAGAGTAGATTACAAAACAAAGGACGGAAAATGGTTTTATGGTTATAGCAACATACAATTAGCTTTTAGAGTTAAATGGAAAAACAAGCTTTTTAGTAGTACCTATACTTTAAATATTGAAATGGCAGTAACAGACTGGAAGCCGAATACAACAGGAAAAATCAGACCTAAAAATAGTTTAAAACCTACCGTTATTCTCAGTGATGAAGCTTCCGGATTTTCAGACCCTGAATTTTGGGGGGAATATAATATTATTGAACCTGAAAAATCTATTGAATCTGCTATTAAGAAAATAATCAAACAGATTAAAAAAGTTCAGACCTAATTTTACTTATTTAAAATATTAAATCACTTCTCCATAAAGGTCAAAATCTGCTGCATCAGTGATTTTCACTATAGTGAATTCTCCTGTTTTTAAATAGGATTTTGTTGCATCAATTAGCACTTCATTATCCACATCGGGAGAATCAAACTCTGTTCGACCCACAAAATAATCCCCTTCTTTCCTATCGATTACTACTTTAAAGGTCTTACCTATTTTTTCTTGATTGAGCTCCCACGAAATTTGAGATTGCAATTCCATAATTTCATTAGCACGTTGTTGTTTCACATCTTCTTGAACGTCGTCGTCTAAATTGTAAGCATGTGTATTCTCTTCATGAGAATAGGTAAAACAACCCAAACGTTCAAAGCGCATTGCTGCAACCCAATTTTTAAGCTCTTGAAAATGCTCTTCGGTTTCTCCAGGATAACCAACAATTAAAGTGGTTCGAATAGCCATTTCTGGAACTTTAGCTCTAAACTCATTTATGAGTTTTGTAGTTTTTTCTTTTGTAGTACCACGACGCATACTTTTTAAAAGCTCATCAGAAATATGCTGTAATGGAATATCGATATAATTACAAATCTTTGGTTCATTTTTCATGACCTCCAACACATCTATTGGAAAACCCGTTGGAAACGCATAATGTAAACGAATCCATTCTATACCTTCTACCTTTACAAGAGCTTGAAGCAGTTCAGCCAGGTTTCTTTTTTTATAGATATCAAGTCCATAATAGGTTAAATCCTGAGCAATTAAAATGAGTTCTTTAACGCCTTTAGTTGCTAATTTTTCTGCTTCACTCACTAAATCTCCAATTGGAGTAGAGCGATGCTTACCTCTCATAATCGGAATGGCACAAAAACTACAAGGCCTATCGCAACCTTCAGCAATCTTTAAATAGGCATAATTTTTTGGCGTTGTTGTTAATCGCTCGCCTATAAGTTCATGTTTATAATCGGCACCTAAAACTTTAAGCAATTCAGGTAATTCTGTTGTGCCAAAATATTGATCGACATTTGGAATTTCTTTTTGCAAATCTGGTTTGTAACGTTCACTTAAACATCCTGTTACAAACACTTTATCTACATCACCTTCTTCTTTTTTCTTAACGAATTCTAAAATTGTGTTTACACTTTCTTCTTTGGCATTATTTATAAAGCCGCAGGTGTTGATTACTACTATATTACCTTCATCTTCATATACAACGTCTTTATCATTTGCTTTAAGTTGTCCCATTAAAATCTCACTATCGTAAACATTTTTAGAGCAACCTAGCGTCACAACGTTGATTTTATTTTTTTTGAGTGATTTTGTTCTCATTTTACAATTTTGGTTTGCAAAGATACAACCTATAATAAAGGATTTGATTAATTAGTTTGCAAAAGTTATTTTTCCCAAATAAGTTTTTCATCTGTTCTGTTTTCCCAAAAATCATCAGAACAAAAAGCACCGCCGAAATTACAATAACAGACAGGTTCATCATCTATATCATATATAGTAACACAATTACTATCAACAAGACTATAGCAACCTTCAGGGCATGGGTAGGTTGAAAAATAGACAATATTGCCGTTATATTTATAAGAATATACTGAGTTTAAACAAGTATTATTACTATTATCAATTTTCTCTTTTATACATTTTGGAATATCTTCAGTATCAGAAGAATCATCACAACCTATAAATATTACAGCAACAATAAAAGTTAAAATTGTAATTACTTTTAGCCCTTTCATTTTTTGTGTATTTTATTATTAGATACATCAAACTACTAAAGGTTGCTTTTTTTATAAAGGCTTTTTAGTTTGATAATTGTATCCGTTATATTATCATTTCAACAACATTTCTGACAACTTCATTATAAAATAAAAATATTTTAAAAACGGATGAGATTCCTGCCTTACCGAAACAAGTTCAGCATAAATCGCAGGAATTTTACTTAAAAAAAGAATCTACAAACTCATATTTATTAAATACTTGTAAATCTTCAAGGCCTTCTCCAACTCCAATATATTTTACTGGAATTTGAAATTGGTCGCTTATACCAATAACAACTCCCCCTTTTGCTGTTCCGTCAAGTTTTGTAACTGCAAGAGATGTTACTTCGGTTGCGGCAGTAAATTGTTTGGCTTGTTCAAAAGCATTTTGTCCTGTCGAACCATCCAAAACTAAAAGTACATCGTGAGGTGCATCGTCAACTACTTTCTGCATCACACGTTTTACTTTAGTCAACTCATTCATTAGGTTGACTTTATTATGAAGCCTACCAGCAGTATCAATAATTACTATATCTGCATTTTGAGTTACTGCACTTTGAAGCGTATCAAAAGCAACTGAAGCCGGGTCGCTGCCCATCTCTTGTTTTATCA
>JAGLKH010000128.1 GCA_023141985.1 Flavobacteriaceae bacterium
ATTTTATTAAAATCTGACCTTCTGTTCTCGTGAATTTTTTCAGTTTTTCTGAAAATTCTCCTTCAATATATTTCTGAATTTTTTTTGCATAGCGTTTTTTATCACGTTTACGCTTTAATTTATTTAAACGCTCATTAAGTGTATTCAAACGTTCAGCTGCAAGTTTAGCATAAGGATAAACTTTTATTGTTTTTCGACGCAAAATTAAATAACGCTTACGGTCTTCTTTACTGTCAAACTTCAATCTATGCAATAGCATAACCTCATCCAAATCAATTGCAGTTCTAGGTATAGAATCTCCTTCAATTATAATATATTCGTATTCTGTCGAATCTTGCTCTACCTCTTTAACTTGGGCAAAAATCAACAATGGAAAAACAACAAGAATGTAACTTAAATACTTCATTTTATTTAAAATCTCACAAAATAATTTTAATAGAGTAAAATTAATAATTTACATACTCTTAAACCTTAAAATAGTATTAATATTATTATTTTAGTGCAAAACTTTAAAACATGGCTAAGAAGAGCGTCTTAAACAAAAAATCGATTGATTTTTTAGAAAAATATTTAAATAATGCTGCCCCAACAGGATACGAATGGGATGGGCAAAAAATTTGGATGAACTACCTTAAACCTTATGTTGACGAATTTATTACAGATACTTATGGTACAGCCGTTGGCGTCATAAATCCAGAAGCAACATACAAGGTTGTAATTGAAGGTCATGCCGATGAGATTTCTTGGTACGTTAATTATATCTCTGATGACGGCTTAATTTATGTGATTAGAAATGGAGGAAGCGACCACCAAATTGCACCAAGTAAAATTGTAAATATCCACACAAAAAAAGGCATTGTAAAAGGGGTTTTTGGTTGGCCTGCTATTCATACACGTATAAAAGGAAAAGAAGAGGCTCCAAAACCAGATAATATTTTTATTGATGTTGGTTGCAAGAAAAAAGAGGAAGTAGAAAAACTTGGCGTTCATGTAGGTTGTGTTATTACATATCCTGATGAGTTTCATATCCTAAACAAAAATAATTTTGTATGCCGGGCATTAGATAATAGAATGGGAGGCTTTATGATTGCTGAAGTCGCACGTTTATTGCATCAAAACAAAAAAGAATTGCCTTTTGGTCTATACATAACCAATTCAGTACAAGAAGAAATAGGTTTACGAGGTGCACAAATGATTACAGAAACCATTAAACCAAATGTTGCTATTGTTACAGACGTTACCCATGACACCACAACACCAATGATCGACAAGAAAAAAGAAGGTCACGGCGAAATGGGTAAAGGTCCGGTAATTGCTTTCGCTCCTGCAGTGCAACAAAAATTGCGTGATTTAATTTCGGAAACAGCCGAAGAAAAGAAAATTCCGTTTCAACGTGCAGCTTTATCTCGCGCTACAGGTACAGATACTGATGCATTTGCTTATAGTAATGGGGGTGTTGCTTCGGCTCTTATCTCATTACCATTACGCTATATGCATACCACAGTAGAAATGGTGCACAAAGAAGATGTAGAAAATGTAATACGAATGATTTACGAAACATTACTTAAAATAAAGGATGGTGATTCGTTTAGCTATTTTAAGTAAGAATATTTGTCATTCCCGTGAAGACGG
>JAGLKH010000129.1 GCA_023141985.1 Flavobacteriaceae bacterium
CTTCTTTAAACTGCACGAAATGAATATCTCTACTTTCTTTAACTTCGTAGTTACTTTTGTTTTTATTTATATAGTCTTTTACATCCGATTTAGTTACAGTAATAGTACTATCTGGAATTGAAGAGAATGGAATTTGTACAAATTTAATATTGACTTTATCATTTTCTAATTTATAATCTAATTCTCCTTCAGCAAGTATTCCAATAACACCAGCTTTTACCATGTTCATATAAGTTTGTTGTCTTCCTCCTGATGAAATTGTACTTTCATAGTTGGTCCAAGCTTCATAGTTTATTGGAGATCCTGCTAATAATGTAGATTCTGGAGAAGTAGCTTTTAAATTTGCAATAAATTCGTTTAGTTTATCTTCATCGAAGATGCCGTTTATATCTTTAAATTCTTCAAACGACCCCAAACTTAATTTTAATAAATCTCTCATTTGGTCTCTTTCTACAACTAACCCTAGTTCATTAAACTGGGTTTCCATTACAGCTTTTCTAACTTCTTGATCCCAAACACGGTTCATAGCTTGTGTGCTTGTTCCTTGCCCTGCTAGTTGTCTTTGTGCATTTTCGACTTTAGTCATAAAGTCCTCTCGCTTTATGTCTTCGCCATTTATAGTTGCAATTACATTTTGTGATTTACTAGAAAAGTTAGTGCTCCCATCAAAAAGCCCTGATAATATAAAAGCAAATAATGCCATTGCTATTACCAATATTAAAACTAACGATTGCTGTCTTATTTTATTTAAAATTGCCATTTTCTGTGTATTATGATGAAAATTATCGTGCGCGAAAATACCATTTTCTACTTAATAATAAAAGTAGAACCTCAGATTAATTCGTTTATTGTAGGATTTTTATTCGTCTTCCAAAATTTGAAGCGACACAACATCAATTTTAATATTAGAAACCTCTATAATAGTGAACAAGAAATTTTCAATTTGTACTATATCTTTTTGTTGTGGAATTCCTTCGGTACTATTTACTATTAATCCTCCCAGGGTTTCGTAATTCTCGTTTTCGGGAAGATTAAGTTTATAGGTTTCATTTAGATAATCTACATCTAATCTTGCTGAAAGGTTATACTCTGTATTACTTATTTTCTCTTCTAATAGTTTAATATTATCGTGTTCGTCTTCAATCTCTCCAAACAACTCTTCAACAATATCTTCAATTGTCATCACTCCAGAAGTCCCTCCGTATTCATCTAAAACTACGGCAACACTTTTTCGCTTTTTAGTTAGACTATTCAAAACATCTTTAATAAGCATCGTTTCGGGTACAAATTCGATAGGACGCATGATAGATTTTATAGTTTTTGGCTTTTTGAATAATTCAAAAGAATGTACATACCCTAAAATATCGTCGATAGTATTTTTATAAACTAATGTTTTAGAGTATCCTGTGGCTGTAAATAGTGCGCTTAATGATTTTATAGAATCATGCATTTCTACAGCAACCACCTCAGTTCGTGGGATCATTACCTCTCGTGCCTTTACTTCAGAAAATTCTAATGCGTTTTGAAAAATTTGTATTTCGCTATCTACTTCATCAT
>JAGLKH010000013.1 GCA_023141985.1 Flavobacteriaceae bacterium
TTGCCTGAGATTAACAAAAATATTGTGTTATCAATTATTAATAATGAAAGTGCTTTAGACATTACTAAAACAAATGAAGATGCTGTGTTTTATTTTCACTTAAATTATAATTACAATGGCAATGATGCCATCCTTCAGGTTTTAGATGACAATCCGGAAAAATATAAAATAATGCTAAATGAACACCAGTCTGTCAATCCTAAAAACTTAAACTATAACCAGTTTAAAATCACTTCAAAAATGAAAAATTTGATTTTAGAGCGCAGTATATATAATCAAATTCAAAATGGCTTTTTTAGTATAAAACCGGATACTATAAAAACTATTGAACCACGAGCTCCTTTTTATGGTAATCATCAAGATGTATATAATTTAGATGATTATATACGATTCCCAACAGTTGATGAAACAGTTGTCGAAGTTATTGACCATGCCTGGACAAAAAAAGATAAAGATGGTAAACGAGTATTAGTAGTTAGAGGTAGAGAATTTGATCCTTATTATGAGTCAGAATTATTACCATTACTAATTGTTGATGGTGTGTTTATTCAAAATCATGAAGACATTATTGAATATAATGCAAAAAATGTAAAAAGTATTAGTGTACTAAGAGACGAATATTATTATGGCTCTAATATTTATAAAGGCATTATAAATATTGAAACTATTAAAGGTGAATATTATAATACATTGAATGAAAATTATATAAGTAATATTGAGCTGTTTAAGCCCAGACAAAAAAAGAACTACTTTAATCAATCATATAATAAAGCTACTGAAATAGAATCATATGGAATTCCTGATTTTAGGCAACAATTACTCTGGATACCCCAATTAAAGCTTAATAATAAAGGGAAAACTATTGAATTTTTTACATCTGATAATAAAGGAGATTACGAAATTTCCTTAGAAGGATTTACAAGTAGAGGCAAACCAGTTTCTGTAAAGAAAATAATTACAGTCGAATAAATATTAAGATGAGATATTTTTCTTACATTTATTCCAAACAAGAATAGATGCTCAAAAAAATCTTTGGGAGTGCTGTCTTTGGTGTAGAAGCTACAACAATTACAGTTGAGGTAAATGTGGACTCCGGAATAGGATATCATCTCGTAGGGCTCCCGGATAACGCAATAAAAGAAAGTAATTATCGTATTGCTGCTGCACTACAAAATAACGGCTATAAAATTCCCGGAAAGAAAATCACCATTAACATGGCACCTGCCGATTTAAGAAAAGAAGGTAGTGCGTATGATTTAACTCTCGCTGTTGGAATTTTAGCAGCATCAAAACAAATACAAGCCGAAAATATTGAAGATTTTCTAATTATGGGCGAATTGTCACTCGATGGTAGTTTACAGCCTATTAGAGGCGCCTTGCCCATTGCTGTAAAAGCAATGGAAGAAGGGTTTAAAGGTTTTATTTTGCCAACACAAAATGCAAAAGAAGCTGCCATCGTTAGCGATCTAAAAGTATATGGAATCGATAATATAAAACAAGTTATCGATTATTTTGATAAAGGAGAACAGCTTGAAGAAACTAT
>JAGLKH010000130.1 GCA_023141985.1 Flavobacteriaceae bacterium
CTCTTAAAATATCTACAGATTCTATACGTTGAGTCATTATTATAAAACGGTTGCCTTAATTTTTTTCCATATTTTAATTAATAAAAATCCTGAAACTAAAGCCAAGACTGTAAAAATTATGGCATCTTTATATTCTCCATAAATCCAATATCCAGTAGCAAACAGGCAACTATAAATCAAAACACAACCAAGTAACATGGCTAAAATTCCAGAAGGAACGCTCCAACCTTCACTATCATCAATTAAAACAATATTTTTAGCTTTTGCATCTTTAACTACTTTAGCCCATCCAGGGCCTCCAGGCTGAATTTTTTTATAAAACTTATTTAATACATCGTTACTTTCAGGTTGAGTAATGTATGTGGCGACTATCCAAACTATTGTTGTTATTAAAACAATCATGGGAAATTTAGCCCAAGAAGGCATTAATCCTTCGTCTCCAAAGAAATACTCTCCCAAAAAAGTAAAATTTAGTAATATTGAGACAATTCCTGAAACAAACATAGCTGTTATCTCACTCCATGCATTAATACGCCACCAAAACCATCTTAAAATAAATATTAATCCTGTTCCTGCACCAAACATTAAAATAACTTCAAACAACTGGAGGGCATTTTGTAATACAAGTGCTAACAAGGCACTGCAAACCATTAATACTACAGTAGAAATTCTTCCAACCCTAACTAATCTCTTTTCGCTGGCTTTTTTATTGATTTGTTGCTTATAAAAATCATTCACTATATATGATGAGCCCCAATTTAAATGTGTAGAAATAGTCGACATATAAGCTGCCCCCAATGAAGCCAAAACTAAACCAAGCAATCCACTTGGCAATTTTGTTAACATTGCTGAATACGCCAAATCATGTCCAAGTTTATCTTCAGCGATACCAGGAAAAGCTTCCTGGATACTCGCAATATCAGGAAAAACAACTAAAGAGGCCAAAGCCACAATAATCCATGGCCAAGGCCTCAGTGCATAATGCATAATATTAAAGAAAAATGTTGCTCCAATAGCGTGATTTTCATCTTTAGCAGCTAACATACGTTGCGCAATATAACCTCCTCCTCCAGGTTCGGCTCCCGGGTACCAAGAACTCCACCATTGCACTGCCAGGGGAATTATTAATAAAGTTATCATTGCCTCTTTATCGCTGAAATCTGGTAAAAAAGAAAGTTTGTTTATAACATTTTCATTCATTAGTAAAGCATCCACTCCACCTACTTCTGGTAAATTAACTAAATAGTATGCCGCTCCAATAGAGCCTGCCATTGCAACAAAAAATAGCAAAAAATCGGTATAAACAACACCTTTAAAACCTCCTAAAGCACTAAAAGTTACCGTTATTAATCCAGCTATTATTACAGTTTGCCAAGGTTCTAACCCTAACATTATTTGACCGATTTTTATAGCTGCTAATGTAACAGCAGACATGGCTAAAATATTGAAAACAATTCCTAAATATACTGCCCTGAAACCTCTTAAAAATTTAGCTGGCCCTCCTCCATAGCGTAATTCATAAAATTCAATATCTGTATTGACATTAGATTTGCGCCAAAGCTTTGCATAAACAAAAACCGTTAAAAGCCCTGTTATTAAAAACGCCCACCAAACCCAATTTCCGGAGACACCATTGTTTCTAACTATATCTGTTACTAAATTTGGTGTATCCGTAGAAAAAGTTGTAGCAACCATTGATAGCCCTAATAACCACCAAGGCATATTTCTTCCAGACAAAAAATATTCGGCAGAATTCTTTCCAGACTTTCTAGAAACATATATTCCTATAAAAAGCGTAATTGCAAAAAAAGATATTATAAGGATATAATCTATTGTTGATAATTCGACCATAGTAGTTTTGTTTTG
>JAGLKH010000131.1 GCA_023141985.1 Flavobacteriaceae bacterium
AATGAGCATTAAGCGACCTTTTGTTTGCAGTATCGACCTCGGTAACAATCGTATTAAACTTCGATTGTAACTGTTGTTTCATATAATGATATAAACCCCTAAATATCCCTTGTTTACGAAACATTTTATCAATACAGATTTGCCCCATAACAATATACATGTTCCCTCCTTTTAAAAAGTTATCAATTTGTTGAAACATAGGTTGCAAAACTTCAATATCTTTTTTAAATCCTTTAAGCATACATAATGCATAACCAACAACTTTTCCATTACACTTAGCTATAACATGTGGGCATTTGTCATTCATAGCCTTTAAGATTTCGAAATTATGATGTACTGTCACAAAACCTTCTTTCTTTATTTCTTTTTCGGAAATTGAAGATGGAATATTTGCGCGTTGCAGTTCAAGAATTTGATATAATTCTTCGGTTGAATCTGCTCTTTTGTATATTATTTCAGCCTCCAAAAAGATTACACTTTTTTTATCACATTAGTAACAATTCCCCAAATGATAAAATCGTTTTCTTCTGTAATTTTAATAGGCTTATAGTTTGTGTTTTCCGGTTGTAACCACACACAATCTTTTTCTACTCTTAATCGCTTTACTGTAAATTCACCATCTAAAAAACATACTGCTATTTTATTGTGTACTGGTTCCAAACTTCTGTCTATTACTAATAAATCATTATCTTCAATTCCAGCACCAATCATAGATTGCCCGCTCACGCGAGCAAAAAAAGTAGCTTCCTTGTTTTTTATTAATTCTTTGTCTAATGATATTCGTTGTTGTTTAAAATCCTCGGCAGGAGAAGGAAATCCAGCTGAAATTCCCGTATCGAAAAACATAGCTCCGGAATTTTCGAGAACTTCAGGATAAAAAAAGATTAGATTTTGAGTGTTTTTTAGCATCATTTTACTGTAATAATTTCATTAATTTTCGTGGTTCGTCGTGGAGATAAATGTTCTTGACGCATTTTCCAAGTGCGCTTTAAATCTTGATTCCCAACCTTTATTTTATAGTCGCCATATTTTGTGTTAAGCCTATCCATTGCAGACATTAAAGGTTTGTGTTTGGGGTTTTCGTGTTGAAATAAATTTAACTGATGATTGTTTGCAGGCACTATTCCTGTAACAATAACTCCTGCACGTTTGTACTTAATGCCTTGTTTAAAAATAGATGAAACGGCCTCTACTGCACAATTGCTTATTATTAAAGATGAATTTGTAGGATAAGAAAAAACTGTTTTCCTGCTTACTCTATGTTGTGGCAAATCTTTTTTATGCCTATCGCTGCTTAACATCACAATAATTGTAAAACAACTCGATTTTTGTTTTCGCAATTTTTCGGCGCAACTTGTGGCAAAGGTAGAAATACGCTCCTTTATATTATCAATATCAGAAAATGTAGTTTCAAAACTACGTGTAGTTGCTATTGCCTTTTTAGTTTTTTGTTTATCTAATTGTAATGTTGGAATCCCTTCTAAATCTTTTTTAAGTCGCCATTCGATAATCGAAAAATTTTTACGAATCCATTCATCTGGAAGTTGTGTAAAATCAAAAGCTGTTTTAACTTTTTTCAGTTTTAGGCGTCTTTGTAAACCACGTCCAATTCCCCAAACATCTCCGATTTTTATCCATTTTAAAGCTTTTAATCGTTTTTCTTCCGAATCTATAACATAAACATGATTGGTTTGCTTCGGTAATTTTCGAGCTATCTTATTGGCCACTTTAGATAAGGCTTTAGTAGGCGCTACCCCAACACTTGTTGGTAATCCTGTCCATTTTAAAATACGTTGTCGTATTTGATTCCCGTAGTCTTGAAAATCATAATTATCAAAGCCTTTAAACTCTAAAAAAGCTTCATCAATACTATACATCTCAAGATCTGGAGTAAATTGTTTTAAGATAGACATTACACGACTGCTCATATCGCCATATAATGGATAATTTGAAGAAAATATCTGAATATTATTTGCTTTAAAGAAGTTTTCATACTTAAACGCTGGTGCTCCCATTGGCAAACCCTTAGCTTTTGCCTCGTCGCTACGAGAGATTACGCAACCATCATTATTTGACAATATTGCAATAGGTTTGTCGCGTAAATTTGGATTAAATACACGCTCACAGGAAGCATAAAAATTATTACAATCAACTAAAGCAAACATGCTTATAAAAATACATTATTTGTTTCAGTTTTTGTTTGAATTAATACTTTTAAAATGAGTTCTTACAATTCTTTAGGATTTAACCAAGCTTCTCTAGTTGCCTTTTCCTTATCGTCTAATTCTAAATCACTTGCTTCAAATAATGCAATAGTATATGAAGCACTCTCCTGAAGTGTTACTGTAGTTTCTCTATTATTCCCCAGACGTTTATAAACTATGCTTACATCATCATTTGGTTTGAATTTATTAAGAATTGTATTAAAATCTAAATCCTTATTTAACGTAAAATTGCCAACTTTAATAATTTGATCTCCATTTTCTAAACCAGCATTATAAGCCGACGAGCCCATTCTAGTATTTCCATAAATTTTTCCATCTCTAACACTTGCTCCAAAAGATACTTTACTTTTATCTTGAGTTAAGGACACGCCAACATTACTGAACAATCGCTCCATAGCAGGCATATCGCTTTTATAGATATAATTATTAAAAAAATGATCCCCAAACTCTTGTCCGGCAAACTCATTTAACGTATTGTGTAAATCTTGAACAGTATATGGTTTTTCATTCTTTCCAAAGTTTATCCATACCAATTTCATATAATCATCAAGATTTAACTTTTGCTCACGCAACGACAAGTCTAAAGCAAGCCCAAGTACACTTCCGTAGGAATAATAAGAGATAAAAGTATTATCTCTGTTGACAGGATCAACCGAACGTGCTGCATCTACAAAAGGTGCCTGATAGCTCATTTCAATAGGGGTAAAGAATTTTCGCCCTGGAGAATTCCACACATAATTAAACGTTCCTGCTAATCCTTTTACATAGTCTTCCTGGCTCAACAATCCAGCTCTACACATCATTAATGCTGTATAATAACTTGTAAATCCCTCAGCAAACCAAAGTTCTCCACTCATATTGGCTTCTTCAAAATCAAATGGTTCTAAAGATTGTGGACGAATACGCTCTACATTCCAACAATGAAAAAATTCATGAGATACGGTTCCAATATTTCTATCCATTCCACCTTCTGCTAAACTTCTGGTTGTCGTTAAAATTGTAGAGTTTCTATGCTCCATACCATCTCCGGATGCGTTTGGAATATAGCATGCTAAAAAATAATAGGCATTATAATCGTAATCTGGAAGTTCTCCAAAAACCGCTTCTTGTTGCCTCACTACTTTTTTAACTTTTTCAAAATATTCGTCCAATTCGGCTTCCGTTCCATTATGATGTAACACAAAATTTATAGTTTGTCCATCAACATCAAAAGAACGAACGCTATGGTTGCTAATTTCGGTTGGACTATCCATGAAATACTGAAGGTCTTTTGCATAGTAGGTATTTCCTTCTACGTGTTTTAATTGCGTTGCCACTTTCCAGTTTAAATCTTCGCGTACATTAAAGGTTATTTCAATTTCATCATCGGACAAACTTGGAGCATATATAAACGTTGCCGGAATATTTAAATGCGCATGTGTTTCATCAATCTGTGCATAGGTTCCTCCTCCACGATTTGCAAACAAGATATAATTGACGATTATCGTCCCATTATGTCCTTTTACTTTCCATGAATACGGATCTGGCCGCGTACTTTCCAAAATAATTCCCTTGCCGTCTGTTACTTTAACAGCATAGACATTTTTTATAAACTCATGCAAAGCATAGCGCCCAGGAGATGTCCTGCTCATTCTAAACTCAACTTCATCGCTCTTTAAATTTGTAAATACTGCATTTATAACAGTTTCGTGATGTACAGCATTATCAAAAGAAATGGAATACGAAGTAGAAACTTGAGCTTCTATTATTTGAAAAAAGGAAGCAAAAATAAAAACTAAAAGAAATTTTTTCATTACATATAAAATTTAAGCAACTAAGATAGTATTTTTGGTATATGAATGAAACATTTAAAACTATTGCTGTGTTTCAATATTCTTCTGAAGCTCAAATTATTAAAGGCCGTTTAGAATTTGATGGCATTGAAGTATTCTTGTTTGATAATCTAACTATAGATACAGATCCTTTAATAAGCAATGCTATTGGAGGTGTGAAACTAAAAGTTTTGTCGCATCAAGAAGTTGAAGCCAAAAAAATTTTAAAATCTATTAGAAAATATTCGGTTAATGATGTAGGAGGAACAATTTATTGCCCAAATTGTAAAAGTGAAAAGATTGAACTTTTTTCGACTATTAAAAATGCGAAATCATTATTCTGGTTTATTATTGGTGTCCTTTTTTCTTCGCTTCCTTTTTACACCAAACACAAATATAAATGTGAAGATTGTAAAACAGAATTCGATTTAGAATAAATTTGTTAAATCCCTTTTAAATCCCTTCTAAAACTTTATCTAATAAGTTGATTCTTTCGTTGGTTTCTTTAATAAGAACATATAATTCTTCATAAATCCATTCATTCTCAATTTTTTCACCTTTAACAGTAACTGAACCTTCACCTTTTGGCCCTTTTATAGGTATTTTAATATCTACTTTGCCAGAGTCATCATTTAATGAAATCTTCCCTTGCATAATTCCATAGGTTTCAATAGGTTCTCCAAGAAATTCAATAACTATAATATTGGTTGAAGCTTGTTCTATAGCATATTCATAAGGAGTGGAATTTTTTAAAACACTTGTAACTCCAAAAAAGATTGCGCCTGCGCCAAAGACAAGCAGTAAAATAATGGTCAAACATCCACCAACCGGAACAACCCATAACCAATTTCGGCCAAACCAACTTTTTTGTTGCTCATATTCATTCATAATTTTAACATTACTTATTTAACTATAAGTGTGTGACTTATAACTTTCGTTACTGTTAAAATTCTTTTTTACTCTTAATTTGCTTAAAAATAAAACATGTTTGTCTTATTTTTGCTCGCTTAAAATAAAACGCATGAACAATTTTAGAGTTGTATTATTAATAACGATATTATTAGGCAAATTTTCTTTTTCACAAGACACACCAAAGCAAGTAAGCTTAGATTCTGTAATAATTACATCGAGTAGAATAGAATTACCTTTCTCTAAAAACTCGAGAACCATAACTGTAATTTCTTCTGAAGAAATACAAAATAGCACAGCGACTAATGTCGCAGATTTGTTACAAAATATAGCAGGGATTGATGTAAGGCGGAGAGGAATTGACGGTATGCAATCTGATATTTATATAAGAGGAGGCCATTTTAATCAAACTTTAATTTTAATTGACGATATAAAAACTGAAGACCCTCAAACCGGGCATCATACTATGAATATGATGATCCCATTAGAAAACATAGAACGCATTGAAATAATAAAAGGACCTGCGGCTCGAATTTTTGGTCAGAATGCATTTTTAGGAGCCATTAATATCGTGACTAAAAAACACGTAAAAAATAATGTGGAATTGGATTTAAAAGCAGGTTCTTACAATCGTAAATTTATTGGAATTACTGCTGCTGCCAATTTAAAAAAATCAAGTCATCAAATTCATTTTTCAAATAATACAAGTGATGGTTATCGCGAAAACACCGATTTTAAAAATCAAAACTATTTTATAAAAAGTAGTCTAAAGACCAAAAACGACCCAATACAAATTTTAGCAACTTTTGCCGAACGTAAATTTGGAGCTAATAACTTTTATACAAATTCTCCGAATTTTAATGAATACGAAGAAACGCAAACCAGTTTAGTAGGTGTATCTAGACGGTTTGTTGCAAATAATTTGATTATCAAACCAAAACTATATTGGAAAAGAAACCAAGATATGTTTTTATTAAAACGTGAAGATCCAGGTTTTTCAAGAAATTTTAATGTCTCGAATAAAATTGGTGTAGAGGTTAATACATCTTACAAATCTAAAATTGGGATTACCGGTTTTGGATTTGATTTAGCTAAAATTTCACTTTCCAGTAATAATCTTGGCGACCAGAACAGAGCCATGTTTAATGCGTTTTTTGAGCATCGTTTCTCACTTGTAAATGACAAATTAGATATAACCCCCGGGGTGTCTCTAAATTATTTTTCCGATTTTGATTTTCATACTTTCCCAGGGTTAGATATTGGTTATAAAATTAATAATCAATTAAAAATTTATGGGAATATTGGCTATTCTTACCGCATTCCAACCTATACCGAATTATATATAAGCATCCCTAATTTCCTTTCCGGAAATGATGCTTTAAATCCAGAAAAAGCTATAGCAGAAGAAATAGGAATAAAATATTCCTCTAATAATTTTCAAGTGAGTTCAGCTTTTTTCAGAAGAGAGGCAGAGGACCTGATTGATTATGTAAAAGAAACTGAAGATAGTCCAGTTTTTTTAGCACAAAACTTACGCCAAATAACAACTAATGGTTTTGAAATAAATACTTCATACCATCTTAAAATTCAAGACAATTCTCATAACATAACATTAGGATATACTTTTTTAGAAGACGATTATCATGATACAAATGTATTTGCATCAAGATATTTAATTAACAGCTCTATAAAACATCATTTTACAGCAAGTATAGATTTTGAATTATTTAAAATATTGAAGCCAAGTATATCTTATAGATACTTAGAAAGACCATCCAATTCTTACAATGTTATGGATGCAAAAATTACAACTAAAATTAAATTTTTCACCCTTTTTGTTTTAGCTAATAATATTTTTAACACTTCATATAGCGAAAAAGATTTTGTGCCAATGCCGAAGGGAAATATGCTTCTTGGTGTAAATTATAGTTTTAAATAACGATTTGTTAACTTTGTTAGAGTAAACATTTAAGAATTGAGCTTAAATCTTCAAAACATTCCTCGTATAAATACAATTACTAAAGAGGATTATAAAAAATGGCCAGCTTTAAAACATGCATAAGGATATGTAACAGAATTCAATCATGGAGAAGCACACTAAATATACAGGAAGGATATTGGCATTTAATTCGAAAGCTGAAAGGACAAAAATGGATAGATTGAAAAAACGAACAAGCCATTATTAGAACACATAGACACTATTAATCATTATTCCACCCCCAAGGTTCATCAGGAGTTTCGACCGGTTTTGTTAAATCAAAATGTATTCGAAAAACTCGTGATGTTCCTAAACGCCTTAAATTATATATGAACTCAGAATCATTAAGTGTTATCCACCACACATTTGTTGATGCTACAGGAATTAAATTTGTTGTTTCTTCATCAGCAGGAAAAATTTGAATAGTAGTTTGTCCAGAATTAGTTGTTTTACCTCCATACATAGTTACTTCATCTTCACTTCCATCCTTGTGTCTATGATCATGTTTTAGTGTAATACGATCATCTTTATAAGTTAATACCCAAGTTCTTGACTTATCGTCTCCCACAAAAAAAGGAATCTTAATAACATTCTCATTACACAAACGTACATGCATTATCAATTTTTTACCTCCAAATTGCTTGTCATTTTCAGGTAATTCAAGCGTGCCTTCAAAGGTTTTTCCACAAAGGTCTTGTAGTGAATTCCAAAACTGTTCTGCACCACTCTTCTCTTGTGAGAATGACACTGTAAAACAGACTAATAAGAGAAGTGTTATTATTTTTTTCATCTATTCAGAATTTTAATTTAAGTGTTGAAAGTTAACTATTATTTTATCAACTCATTTACCTTTTCATAAACCAAATGGCTTTCCCAACCACGATACAATAAATAATCTATAAGTTTTTTCTTTTTCCTCCATTTGTCACTTTCCTTTATAGAAATAGCTTTTTTTTCGGCTAAGTCATTAAAAACTTCGATATACTCAGTGCTAGTTATTTGGCTTATTGCTAAATAAATATTATGTTTGGAAATATCTTTTTTCTTTAGTTCTAAAGTTAATCGATATTTTCCCCATTTTTTTACTCTAAACTTACCGCTTACAAATGTTTTGGCAAAACGTTCTTCATTAAGAAAGTTATGCTCTAAAAGATGTACAATTATTTTGTCTATGGCATCGGGAATCATATGCATTCCCTTTAATTTTTGCCGTACCTCTTGGTGACAGCGCTCTTGATAAGCACAATAATTTTGAAGTTTTAATAGCGCTTCATCAACAGTATATGTTTTACGATTATACATATTGCAAAATAGCAACAATATGTTAATAAATGAAACCTTGCAACTACTTGATTTATATTTGCAAGGTTTCCTAAAAAATAAAAAAGATTACTCCCTATGATTAAGAAATACTCCCTCGTATTAATAACTTTCTTATATTCAGTTTTTTATAGTTTTGGACAAGAAATAGCATCATTTAGTTCTGTTAACGATATAGCTTGTAGTGGCATTATAACTAGTGATATAAACTTAACTGCAACAGGAATATGTAGAGGTTTTGGAATAAACTATAAAAATGGTCAAAACTATAATTCTAAAGATTGGACCATAAATTCTACTATTGACTCTAATGATTATATAGAATGGTCTATAACACCTAACATTGGTTATGAAATCAATTTATCCACATTAGATATAGGATATAGTAGAAACCCTCAAGGTCCTACAATGACGGAAATTCAAGTTGATTTTGGTACTGGTTTTATAACTGTTTTTAATGATGCAGCGGTAAATGCAGGTGGAGAAAATAATACAGGTATAGATCTATCGGCATATACAAATATCTCAAGTACAATCACATTTAGACTATATGCCTATAATGCTTCTCATACTAATGGCTCTTTTACTGTTGAAGAACATACACTAACTAATAAAGGCATTATTATTAATGGCACTATAACTCCCATTCCATGCTCAAGCACAACAACCTGGAATGGCTCTTCTTGGGATAATGGCACTCCTAGCATAAATACCTTTGTAATTATTGACGGTAATTATGATACAACAACAAGCGGAAGCTTTGAAGCGTGTAATTTAGTTATTAATGCTGGTAATGAATTAAATGTTAGAAATAGCACCTATGTTAAAGTTCAAAATAATGTAGTAGTAGATGGGACAATAGTAGTACAAACTCAAGGTGCTTTCGTTCAAGTTGATGATTTAGGAACTTTTATAGTTAATTCAGGAGGTTCTTCCAGTGTTATTAAAGTGACTTCCAATTTAGAAGATTGGCTTGAATATACCTATTGGAGTTCTCCTGTTAATAATCAAACAGTAGAAAATGCTTTTCCAAATACGCCCACTAACCGACGATTTTGGTTTAATGCTCAAAATTACTTAGATGAAACTAAAGAAATTTATAACAATAATACGGCTATAAATGGCCAAGATGATATTGACGATAATGGCGATGATTGGCAAATTGCCTCTGGAGTTATGTCTGAAGGATTAGGTTATGCCGCTACATCTTCATTATTAGGGCCTTCTTTCCCTCGACAGGATCAAGCTACATTTACAGGAGAGTTTCATACTGGTGATGTAACTGTTTCAGTATATAAAAATGATCTTGAATCTCAAGATATTAATTGGAATTTAATAGGAAATCCATATCCCTCTGCAATTAGTGCAGATGATTTTTTAACTGAGAATGTAAGTGCTTTAGATGAAAATGTTCCTTTTGGCGGGGCAATAGTGGGTGCTATTTTCTTGTGGTCACAAAATACACCCCCATCACGTTATAATAATGGTAATGGAAAATTCAACTTTGCACAATCGGATTATGCTATAATAAATTTGACAACTGAAATAGCAGGTGGCGATGGGATTACACCTAACAGGTTTATCCCTTCTGGTCAAGGTTTTTTTATCGCATATGATCATGCAGCAGCAGGAACAGAAATTTCTCCGGGGTCTGATATAAAAGAAAGTACTATAAAATTTACAAATAGTATGCGTGTGGCTGACGCAACCAGCAATAGCCAGTTTTTTAGAGGAACTCGTGATCTTGATAATAAACTATGGATAAATTTAACTTCAGATAACGGTGTTTTTAGCCAAATTGCTATAGCTTATGTTGATGGAGCTACCCGTAGATATGATGGTTCGGCTTATGATACTAAACGAATTTCTTCAATACCTAGGGCTGCTACAATTTACACAAAGATAAATGGTGAAAAAGATAGAAGTTTTGCGATTCAAACCAAATCACCTGCAAACTTAACCCTTAACGAGGTTATTCATCTTGGGTTTAAAACAGAAATAAGTATCCCAACATTATACAAATTTTCTATACCAAAATTAGAGGGTTCTTTTTTAGAAACTAACAACATATATGTAAAAGATAAATTGTTAAATAAAGTACATAACTTACTGGATTCTGATTATTCATTTACTTCGGAAACTGGAGAATTTAATAAGAGATTTGAAATTGTTTTTAAAGCAAAATCTAACTCTTTTGAAAGAATAGCGGAAAATCAAAAAACGTTAAATAGTCTGAAAATTATAGAACATCTTGATGGAAATGTAGAGTTTACATTAAATAGTGCTTTTGACTTGAAAAAAATTAAAATCTTAGATTTTCAAGGGAAAATGATTTATAATTTAAATGCTGATGGGCGTTCAAAAGTATTTAATCTTTCAAACTTAAAACAAGCTGTTTATATTGCTCAAGTTGAATTGTCGAATGGATCAATTATTACTGAAAAATTGATAAAAAGAAAGTAGTTTACAAACTATACTTTAAGGTTAAAATAAAGTTTATCCCAGGAGCAGAAATCCCAGAAGAATAAGTTCTATAACGTTGGTTAGTAATATTCTCTAATGTTGCTATTATAGATGCTTGTTTATTTATTTGATATTGTGACCTGAAATTAAGGGTGTACCAAGATGGTGAATAAGGATTCCCATTCTTATCTTTAGTATATATGTAAGTTTTTTCAATCTCCGAAGGCGCTAATTGATTAAATGATAGTTCTGCATTATAGTTTAAATATGCATCAAACTTTAACTTGTTCATTTCCCAAATAAAATGAGTATTCCCAAAACTTGGTGCGACGTGTCGAATTGGCACTTCAATTCCTTCATCTTTTTCTGTTCCATCAACAACACTATATTGTGAGCTCAATTTAAAATACTCAGAAAAATTAATTTTTATTCCTGCTTCAAAACCATAAATCCAAGCTTTAGAAGCATTTTGGATGGCTTGTACATTACTCAATTCACCATCATAAATAATTTCAGTTTCGCCATTAATATTAAAATCTCGTCGAACTAAAGCATTATCTAAATACGTATAGTAAGTAGCAAAATCAATGATCACAGCTTCGTTAAAATTTAAAGTTAGGCCGAGTTCTCCTCCATAAGCATATTCTGGTTTTAAATTTGCATTAGGCACAACCACTGAGCCAGGTTCTGAATCAAAAATTTTACCTATATCGTCTATATTTGGTGCTCTAAACGCAGTTGAAGCATTAAACTTCCATTGCAATGTGTTATTTGGAGTCCAGCTTATTCCAGCAGTTCCTGTTAATGCTCCTGTATTTATATTGGCATCATTAAAAGAAAGATCTAAAAAAGTATTATTATCATTTAAATCTGCATTAATAAAAATAGCATTATATCTAATCCCAGATTGTAGAGTGAATTTTTTGTTTGGTTTAAATTTATAACTCATATAAGCTGCAAGAGATTGCCACATAGATCCATCTGGATACCTCGATGCAATTTGTTGTTTTATGTTATTGGTTATGTTTTCTTCTCCTCCTTTAGACCCAATAGTATTATAAATATATTCTGCTCCATAAAACAATTTAGAAGTTTCTGAAAGTGATTTTTCAAAATCAAAATTAGCTGATATTGCATCTACGCTTTCTTCTCGAGTCCTTCTTATTTCAGAATTTAAATCTCTGTCGTTTCGACTTTCTTGAAAATTTTGAAATGCAGCAGTTACTTTAATCTTATCATACAAGTTAGAATTACTACTATATTTTGTAATTTGTAAATTACCTAAAAACCAACGTTGTGGGCCATAGAACCATTCAGCAGATTTTAGTTCATCTCCACTATAACGTAATAGCCTATCGTACCTAGGATAATCAGAAGTTGTTGAATAATGCAATCCTAAATCGAAGCTCAATGTTTCACTTGCTTTATAATGAATTTTTTCAAGAAAGTTAATTTGATTATACCCTGTTCTTTTTTGAATTCTAGGATTCTCATTTTGCATGATAATGTCCTGCCCATTTACATTTTTAACATATTCTGGCCTTAAATAATCCTCTGGGCCGAATTTTCCCATTTTTAAATCATCAAAATCTGTAAAACTTACGCTTGTTAAAAAAGCCCATTTTTTAAATCCTAAATTAAAGTCTAAATGTTCGGTCTTTTCTTTACTTGCACTTGAGTATCTTAAAATTGCATTCCCTTCAAAAAATAAAGAATCTGACTCTGATAATCTAGGTTTTTGTGTATAGAAATTCATTACTCCTCCAATGGCATCACTGCCATAAATCACCGAACCTGCTCCAAGAATTATTTCGGTATTTTGAATTGCAAAAGGATCTATAGAAATTACATTTTGTACGTTTCCTCCTCTAAAAATAGCATTATTCATTCTTACACCATCAACAGAAAGTAATAGCCTATTCGTAGAAAATCCTCTAATTAAAGGACTGCCTCCTCCTAATTGACTTTTTTGTATAAATACTTGACCACTGTTTTGCAATAAATCTGCACTCGTTTGCGGATTTGCGAATAAGATGTTTTTTGAATTAATACTTAATATTTTTTGCGGTACTTCTTTTCTACTCTGTTCAAACTTTGAGGCTGAAATCACTATTTTATCTAAATCTTGTGCTTTCATTATTAAGTAAATTACTTTTGGAACCTCCGATTTAATAAAAGATAATTTAAAATGTGATATATGTTGAAAAATTATTTTCTCATTGTCATTAAAAAAATTTAAAGAAACTTTTCCATCAAGATCAGATATAAAACTTTTTGTTTTTGAGCTATTAAATACAGCTACTCCACTTATAGGTTCGTTAGAAGATTCGTCTAAAATTGTAACCTCTTGAGCGTATGTAACAAAAAGAGTCAGGCATGAAATAAAAACAAATAGGTACTTCATTATTAGCTAAAAACTTGATTTAAAACTGTTAACGATTTAGGTGTTTTAAAACCGTCCAAATGTAGTTTAAAATAGAGTAAAATCATATCTAAAAATTCTCGTTTTTGGTTGGTATTAATATCGAGAATCTTATCTACATCAAAATTTATGCCCAACAGTTGTTTTAAGACCCTTAAATTTTCTCCGGAAACACAATATTTATTTGTGTGTGTGTGTTGAAATCTTCCTTCTTGAAGATTAAAAACCTTTGCATTATTTAGTGTATTATCTGGGTAAAACCCAAGGTATTTAGTAAGTTCTATTAAAAACAATAAATGAAAATTTGTATTTGTTTCGTTCTCATCAAACCAAATTAGTGAAGTTTCAAGAAAATTATATAACACTAAGTTTTGCTCTTCTTCCTTTAAAATATTTGTCAAAATTTCGGAAAGGAATATAACAATTGCGCTCTTTTTAATGTTTGTATGTAAAGTTGAGTAGTTATGCTGAAGCTTTAGGTCCTTTAAATATTGTAAAGACCTGCTATCCTTATGATCTGCTTGTATTTCTAATAAAGTTAATAATTGGAAGTAAGCGAGTTTAAATTTCCCTTTTTTGGTTTTAATTACATTTTTTAGCAAATAACTTATAACACCAAATTTTTGGGTATAACACTTTACTATTAAATCGTAATCTTTATATCTTAATTTCGAAATTACTATTGCTTTTGTAGAGACAAGCATTATCTAACTATCATTAATTTTAAAACCCTGGTTTCGAAGGTATCTAAATCTGATAACATAACTAAGTACACTCCAGATGCTACAGCATTGTTAGCTAAATTTTTCCCGTTCCAATATGCTGTCCCACCATCTATTTCTAAATTATAGCCTTTATGTCTTAAATTTCTTCTGGATTCGGCTTCGGCAACAAGGTTTCCTTCAATATCCGTAATTTTTATATTTACGTTTTCACTAATATCCTTTATTTTTACTTTTTCATCAACAGTATTAAAATTAGGCCGAACCGGATTAGGGTAAATATAAGCATTAGATAAATTTTCTTGTGGTGAAGAACTCCCTGAACTAAAGGACAATAACCCTCTATCTGTGGCAATATAAACTAAACCTTTTCCATCATCGATGGATACATCATTTATATTATTTGAGGGTAAAGGCGAATTATCTTTTGTAAAATGATATATCGTTTCTTGACCGTTTGGTGAAAAATAAAATAACCCTGCTCCAATTGTAGCTATCCATTTATTATTAGATCCATCAACTTTAATATCTGATATAAACTGCTGTTCTAAAAGTTCTTTTGGGATACCGTCTTCTAAAATTATTATTGCTTCTGAATTTACATTATCATCTGTGAAAAAATTTGAAGTGTTAAACAATACTCTTAGGCCTCTTATAGTTCCTATCCATAGCTGATTTCGATTGTCTAATGCTAATGCTTTTACGTAGTCAGATGGTAAATTCCCTTGATCTTCTTCTGTTATATTTTTAATTAATGGATTTCCATTATTTTCCTTAAATCCAATTAATCCAAATTCATAGCTTCCTATCCATTTAGTTTCGTCATTATCTATAACTATCTCTCCATAACCTAAATTATCAATAAGTCCATTTGGGATTAACTCGGTAAAGCTATAGGATTGCCACTGGTTATTACCAGGGTTAAAGGACTTTAAAGGCTTATCTATTCTGCTTGTTACAGTCCATAAAAGGCCATTCCTGTCAAAAACAGATGGGCCAACTCTTATGTCAACATAGCTTAGATCTGTTGGAAGGATTAACGATTCTAGCCCACTATTTAATTGGTTATGTAAAATTGTAGGAATGTCCTCATTAACTTCTAACAACCCACTAAAAAATGAGCTAATAAATACTTGATTTACATTTAAAGGGTTTACAGAAATCGCATTTAAAGATATTGCTCCAAAAATATCCTCAAAGGGCGTATTAATCCATTCGTTATTATTTAAATGACTAAATCCTCTCCTGTTTAAAGGATATGGGTTATAAAATAAATCGTATTCCCCATAAGATGCCCAAACATTACTAAAAGCAACTTGTATAGAAAAGGTATTGTTTTTTAAAGGACCGTCTGGATGAGTTTCAATAAACTCAGATGGGTTTTCAAATGTTGTTCTTAATACTCCAAAATCTTTAGTTCCAATATATATTCCTTCATTAGTAGATACTGAAGCCGTAAACTCGGTATTAAAATCTTGGTTAACTAATGGATTTGCTAATAAATTAAAAGTGCTGTCGTAAACAAATACCTTACTTTTTGTGGTTACCACAAGGTTATTGTTTGAAGCCTTTAAATCTAATGGTGTGTTTGTATACGTAAATAATTCATTAAGAACATTATTACTTATTTCATAAATTCTATTGTTGAGGCTTGTCGTATATAGTTTATCTTCTAAAGCTTCAATCCCTAAGAAATTTCCACTAACAATTTGTGTCCACTCCTGATAATCAATTAAAATATCACTACTTAATGAAGCGCTTCTAATGCCACTACTTGTCATACAAGCCGCAAAAATATTATCTCCATAAACAGCAGTTTGTTTTACAATTATCTGTGTGCCTCCGTTTCCAATAAAAAAGGTATCTCCAAATTCTAAACGTTCTAAATCATAAACAGAAATTCCAAAGTCTGTAGAAATATATATTAATCCATTATACTCATTAAAATGATTAATTCTCTTGCTACTTGATGGTATGGTCTGTTTTTCTAAAATATCTACAACAGAGAGAACTTCATTGTCTTGTTCAAAATATATTTCAATTAGTCCATTTTCGTATCCAATAATTAGTTGTTCAAAGTCTTCACTGTAATGTATTGTAGATATAAACTCTCCAGATAACCCATTAATTGTAGAAATTGTATTTAACTCTAAAGTTTCTATATCATAGGTAAATATTGCATTTTCTGAAGCTGCATAGACTTTATTATTGCCCTGCACAACATCTTTTATATTTAAATAAGAAAAATGCCCTTCCCATAATGCTGAAAAATCTTGAGCATTAATAAAAAAAGAAAACATTACTAAACTTATAATGAATATAATTTTACTTTTCATTACATATACATTCTTTGTTCAAATATATTTATAACAAACGACAATTGTTCTAAAATCATATGCATTAAATAGAAAAAGCTTTCAAAATAAATTCTGAAAGCTTTCCAATATTTATTAAAAATAATTTTTAAACTACTCCCTGAGCCAACATTGCATCTGCCACTTTTACAAATCCTGCTATATTTGCTCCTTTAACATAATCAATATATCCATCATCTTGTTTACCAAACTTGATACAAGAGTCATGAATATCAGACATTATTTTCTTAAGTCTTTCATCAACTTCTTCACGAGTCCAGTTGATACGTAAAGAATTTTGAGACATTTCTAATCCTGAGGTTGCAACACCGCCTGCGTTAGATGCTTTTCCCGGAGCATATAAAATTTTAGCTGCTTGAAAAGCATGAACTGCTTCTGGAGTAGAAGGCATATTTGCACCTTCGCTAATAACTTTACATCCATTGGTTAATAATATTTTTGCCTGGTCTCCATTTAACTCGTTTTGAGTAGCACAAGGCAAAGCTACATCACATTTAACATTCCAAGGTCTTTCCCCTGCAAAGAATTTAGCTGTTGGATATTTATTAAGATATTCGTTAATTCTACCTCGCCTTACATTTTTGATATCCATAATGAATGATAATTTTTCAGCATCAAAGCCTTCTTCATCATAAATATAACCTGAAGAGTCAGACAAGGTAACAACTTTTGCTCCTAATTGTGTTGCTTTTTCACAAGCATATTGAGCAACGTTACCTGAACCTGAAATTGTTACAGTTTTACCATGAATAGTATCATTTTTGGTTTCTAGCATACTCTGTGCAAAATATACAGTACCATAACCCGTTGCTTCAGGTCGAATTAATGAGCCTCCCCAAGTTATTCCTTTACCCGTTAAAACACCTGTAAATTCGTTACGTAATTTTTTATACATACCAAATAAAAAGCCAATCTCTCTCCCACCAACACCTATATCGCCTGCAGGAATATCAGTATTTGCTCCAATATGACGAGATAATTCCGCCATAAAACTGTGACAAAAACGCATAATTTCATCATCCGATTTTCCTTTAGGATCAAAATCAGAACCACCTTTACCACCACCCATTGGTAGTGTAGTTAATGCATTTTTAAATACTTGCTCAAAAGCTAAGAATTTAAGAATACTTAAATTTACCGAAGGGTGAAAACGCAAACCGCCTTTGTAAGGTCCAATTGCTGAATTCATTTGAATTCGATATCCTCTATTAACATTTATTTCACCACTGTCACCAACCCAAGGAACACGGAACATTAAAACTCTTTCTGGCTCAACCATTCTTAATAAAATGTTTTTGCCACTGTAAATTTCTTGACTAGCAATATAAGGTATAACTGTTTCAGCTACTTCTACTACTGCTTGTAAAAACTCTGGTTCGTTGCCATTTCTTTCTTTTACAAGATCCAAAAAGGCATCTATTTTATTTTTCATTTGTAAAAATTTTGAATTAACTATAATTTTGTTGTGATTAAAGACTACAAATATACGATATCTTTAAAAAAAACTAATATTTTTATTAAATTTCGTAATAAAATCAATAAGAATAAATTATTTATTGTAAGCCCACTAAATCCTATTTTTTTACATTTCGTCGGATTTTTTTGTCAGTTTATCGAATTATGGTATATTTGCTCTTTTAAGCCTCAAAATATTTAGAAATATATTATGCTTAACCCAAAACAATTAGTCCTAATTTGTTTTCTCCTTTTTGGAATAAATTTAATATACTCTCAACTAGGGTTTTCGCACGAAATTGGTGTAATTGCTGGTCCTGTGGAATTTAGATCTGATTTTGGAAGTCGTTTTGAAGAAGAAACAAACTTAGGAAATTCGGGGATTGGCATAGGAATAATTCATTATATAAACTTTGCTTATCGTGCAGATTGTAACTGTTATTCCACAGATAATTATTTTAACGACCATTTTAAGTTAAGAAATGAAGTTTCATGGAATAAAACTATTCTTGATCATCATGGGTTTTGGGTTCAACCCGACAAAGTTAGTATTAACGCAGATAAGCTTAGAGCACATCATGGTGTTGCTGAAAATTTCGATATAGGGACTCAACTTGAATATTTTCCTAAAAGTATTAGGTCGTTTCAAGCGTTTAGCTACAAATTCGCGCCTTTTATTAGCTTAGGAATACATTATACGTCTTACAATCCAAAAGCAAGTACAGATTATGGCGATGGTGATGTTTTAAATGCGAGTAATATTTACTCTTATTGGTATCAAGATCCGCAATTTCTACCCTCCATACCTAGTGGTCAACAAAGAGAATATCCTATTAACACTAATATTGGAAGCTCATGGTCTATGGTAACTAGCGTTGGGGTAAGATATAAATTAACAGTGCTTTCCGATTTAATGTTAGATTTAAGATGGCAGCTCTATTTTAGTGACTGGATTGATGGTTTTAATCACAAATTGAGTTTCAATAAATTTAACGATTGGTTAATCTGGTTAAATTTTGGCTATATCTACTATTTAAATTAATCTTTATTGTAAAGCTTGTTTTAAATCGTTAATAAGATCTTCTTCATCTTCAATTCCAACACTTAATCTTATAAGTGAGTCTACAACTCCTGTTTTTTCTCTTTCTTCTTTAGGTATACTTGCATGTGTCATACTCGCTGGATGACCAGAAAGAGATTCTACACCACCTAGTGATTCGGCTAATGTGAATATTTTTAAATTTTCTACAATTTTAATCGCTTCGGCATAATTATTCCCTTTTGTAGTAAAGGAAAGCATTCCTCCAAAATCTTTCATTTGTGCTTTTGCAATTTTATGATTTGGATGAGTTTCAAATCCCGGCCAATACACTTTTTCAATTTTAGGATGCGAAGCCAGGAATTCGGCAACAGCTTTTCCGTTTTCACAGTGTCTCTGCATTCTTATATGAAGGGTTTTAATTCCTCTTAAAACCAAAAAGCTGTCCTGTGGACCACAAATTGCTCCACTGGCGTTTTGAATGAAATATAATTTATCGGCAAGTTCTTTGTCTTTCACAATTAGTGCTCCCATTACAACATCGCTATGACCTCCTATATATTTTGTGGCTGAATGCATCACAATATCTGCTCCTAAATCGAGCGGTAATTGTAAATAAGGAGTCGCAAATGTATTATCTACAGCTAGTAAAATACTATGCTTTTTGGCTACAGCTGATACCGCTTTAATATCAATGATATTTAACATTGGGTTTGTTGGCGTTTCTACCCAAATAAGTTTAGTATTACTATTTATCAATCCTTCAATATTAGAAACGTTTTCCATTCCAACAAAATGAAATTTTATTCCAAAACCTTCAAAGATTTTAGTAAATAAACGATACGATCCTCCATACAAATCATTTGTGGAAATAACCTCATCTCCAGGCTTTAATAACTTAATTATTGCATCAATTGCCGCTAAACCTGACCCAAATGCTAAGCCATAATTTCCGTTTTCGATACTTGCAAAAGCATTTTCTAAAGCATTTCGAGTTGGATTATGAGTTCGAGAATATTCGTATCCTTTATGACCTCCTGGTGTAGTTTGTGCATATGTTGATGTTTGATATATTGGAGGCATTACTGAGCCATAAGCAGGATCATGCTCTTGTCCTCCGTGTATTGTTTTGGTATTAAATTTCATCTTTAAAATAATTTACAACAAATTTAGTTTTTAATTCGTTGTATTCAAATGTATGCTATATCTTTAATTAATGTTTAACAATAAAATAATTTGAAAAGAATAATTTTAATATTGCTCATTGGGTGTTCGATAATTTCTTGTATGGAAGAAATTCCTCTTCATTTTATAGAAAAAAATATTGAAATTAGCAATGATGCTATTATTGAAATTAACATTCCAAATGCTGAAGGAACAAATACTGTTGCTAAATCAATTAATTCTACAATTGAAAAATTTATAGTTAACACTATTAGTTTCAGCGAAGATACGCTCTCTGATTTATCGTTAAATGATGCCATAAAAAAGTTTGATTCTGTATATATTGAGTTTGAAGATGATTTTGAAGAAAGCTCTTTAGCCTGGGAAGCTCTTATTGATGGTGAAGTTACTTATCAATCTCCAGATATAATTTGTATTGCAATTAATAGTTATTTAAATACCGGAGGTGCTCATGGCAATATGAATATCTCTTTTTTAAATTTTAATTCTCAAACCGGGCAACTCCTGCAAAATGATGAGATTATTATAAATAACGGTTTTCTTAAAATAGCAGAAAAGTATTTTAATATTGAATTGCAAGAGACATCAAATGAAGATGGTTTTGATGATTATTTTTTTGGGGAAGATTTTCATCTTCCAGCTAATATTGGATTTAATGACGAAGGAGTGATTTTGCTTTACAATATATACGAAATTGCACCATATTCTGAGGGCATTACAGAGTTTACAATTCCTTTTGAAGAAGTTCTTCCTTATTTAAAAATAAATTAATCTTATTTTTTAGCTAATCGTTTTATTAACGGTCCAACTGTTAATCCCTGGCCAATTATAGAAAACACTACAATTACATATGTGATTACAAGAAATAATTCTCTGTGCATATCTTGTGTTAAACTTAAGGCCAAAGCAATCGAAATTCCTCCACGTAATCCCCCCCATGTCATAATTATATTTGTGTTAGGTAGAAAATTCAATTTTTTAGAAAAGAATTTAATGGGATACCATAACGAAATATATCTACATAATAACACGATCGGCACAGCCAAAATTCCTGATAAAATATAGCTGCCTTCAAATGTTAATATGAGCATTTCCATTCCTATCAGTACAAAAAGGACGGTATTCAATAAAATATCTATGAGTTCCCAAAATTTGTCTACATACGTTTCGGTTTCCTCAGACATTACTGCATTACGAACAGTATCGTTACCAACCATTAAACCACATGCTACCATTGCTAATGGAGCAGATAAATGAAACTTTTGTGCTAATAGTGTTCCTCCCATTACAGCAGCAATAGTTATTATAACTTCAACATCATAATCATCAATAGATTTCATCAATCTATAAGTTATCCATCCTAACAATAATCCAAGTACAATACCTCCAAGCACTTCGACAACAAACATTTCTGCAACATGACCAAAAGTTACTCCACTCCCTCCTTCTGCAATTTTCAAAATCGTTAAAAACACAACCAGACCAACACCATCATTAAATAAAGATTCTCCAACAATTTTGGCTTCTAATATCTTTGGAGCCCCTGCTTGTTTTAAAATCCCTAAAACAGCAATTGGATCCGTTGGAGATATTAAGGCTCCAAAAAGCAAACAATAGATAAAGTCTACTTGTAAACCTATTATCTGAAGCATAAAATAAATAATAATACCAACCAAAAAAGTAGAGACTAAAACCCCTAAAGTTGCAAATACTAAAACTGGCCGACGCTGAATTTTTAATTGTTCGAAATTTGTGTGTAAAGCTCCGGCAAATAATAAAAATGAAAGCATAATATCTAACAACACTGTTTTAAAATCTATGTTTTCAATAAACGCTTTTTCTCGTAAAAGTAAAGTGTCGTCAAACTGCCCAATAGCAATTATTATTAACGTAAAAATAATTGTGATTAGCATTAATCCTATGGTTATTGGCAACTTTAAAA
>JAGLKH010000132.1 GCA_023141985.1 Flavobacteriaceae bacterium
CTCTGAAAATTTTGATGCGAATGAATTTTTAGAACCCACCTTAATAAACTATGACAATAAATTGCAAAGGACAACTCATTGATTTATCATCGCCAAAAGTAATGGGAATTTTAAATATCACTCCCGATTCCTTTTATGATGGTGGAAATTATAGTACTGAGAAAGATATTCTGCTTCATGTAGAAAATATGCTTGGCCAAGGTGCTACTTTTATCGATGTTGGTGCTTACAGCTCTCGACCAAAAGCAGAACATATTAACGAAGATGAAGAGTTGAAGCGTATTATTCCTATAGTTGAATTAATCTTAGAACAATTCCCGGAATCTCTTCTATCCATCGATACCTTTAGAAGTAATGTAGCCAAACGATGTATTGACGCCGGAGCTTGTATAATTAACGATATTTCTGCCGGACAGTTAGATAGCAACATGATGACAACAGTAGCTAATTTAAATGTACCCTATATTATGATGCATATGAGAGGTACACCACAAAATATGCAACAAAAAACCAATTATGATGATCTTGTAAAAGATGTTTTGTTTTATTTTTCTGAAAGAATTGCAGAAGCAAAAGCACTCGGTATTATAGATTTAATTATCGATCCTGGCTTTGGATTTTCTAAGACCTTAGAACAGAATTATGAGCTTTTAAACAACTTAGAACTTTTTAAAATGGTAGAGTTACCTATATTAGTTGGTCTATCTAGAAAATCTATGATTTATAAACCATTAGGCAGTACTGCTCAAGAATCTCTTAATGGTACCACAGTTGTAAATACTATTGCATTACAAAAGGGAGCGAAAATTTTACGTGTTCATGATGTAAAAGAAGCTGTAGAATGTATTACATTAATGTCATTCCTGCGAAGGCAGGAATGACAAAATAGTTTATACTCTTAACTTAGAAAAATGAAATTAAAACAACTCTATTATATAACACTCTTTTTTATTTTGTTAATATCCTGCAACAAAAAAACAATCCAACTTCCAGAAACCGAAAATTCAGATATTACAGAAATAAAAGACGTTTCTGCTGCCTATCTCTTTTATGATGTAACCAAAAAAGATAGTGTTGAACTCAACCGAAAAAACTTAATAAGCACAACCCATTGGTTGGTAAATGTCGATAAACGCTTAACATTGAAGCAAGCCATCCCTTCGATTGTGTTTTTGCAAAACAAAAAACGTAATGCAGAAATGCATAAAAATGAGGCTGCTAAAAATTATTTTACTTGCTCGAATCCAGATATTCAAAATTTAGCTTTTATAGAATTTACTAATGTGGTTTATCATAATGATTCTTTTCAAATATTTTTTCAAAAAATAAATGATAATGCAGAAAAAGAAAATATTACTTTTTTTAAATTTAATAATGACAAAACTGTCAATATTGGAAACAGGAAAATTAATTTAAAAGAGTTTAACAACTATTTAAAAACTATGCATTTATTAAAGATTGTTCCTCTTGACATATATTTGGCATTTCATGAAGACCTTACTTTTCAAGATTATATTACAATTAAATCGTCATTACTTAAACTAAAATTAAACGATGTAACCATCTCCAACGATGAGTTTATCTATAATTAGCATTATTTTATTAAATTTACCAAAACACCTTTCAATTGGAACTACTTGAAACCTTTAAATTTAGTGTTGTAGATGTTATAGATATTGTTCTTGTAGCATTTCTACTTTATTACATGTACAAACTTGTAAAAGGAACCGTTGCCATAAATATTTTTATTGGTATTGTAATTGTTTACCTGATCTGGAAACTTACACAAGCGTTACAAATGCAGCTATTAAGTAATATTCTTGGGGGGTTTATTAGCGTAGGAATGTTTGCTTTAATCGTGGTATTTCAACAAGAAATAAGAAAGTTTTTATTAATGATTGGCTCCACTAATATTGGCCATAGAAAAAAATTCTTTAAACAACTTAAATTTTTAAAAACTGAAGCTGTTCCAGAAATATATACTGACGATATTATTGCTGCTTGCACAAAGATGGGAAGTACTAAAACAGGTGCTTTGATAGTTTTAGAGCGCAACAATAATCTCGATTTTTTAGTAATTACCGGCGATGAAATGAATATTAAAGTAACACAACCTATAATAGAAAGTATTTTCTTTAAAAATAGCCCTTTACATGATGGTGCCATAATAATCGCAAATAACATTATAAAAGCAACACGGGTTATTTTACCAGTTAACAACGAAAAAATAATACCAGAACGTTTTGGATTACGTCATAGAGCTGCTATTGGAATAACTGAAAAAACAGATGCACTGGCACTAGTAGTTTCTGAAGAGACCGGACAAATTTCTTATGTCAAGGATGGTGAATTTGTAATGTTTAAGGATGCTTCAGACCTTACCAAAATGATAAAAAATGATATGGCTTAAAAGTTGCTTTATGCCACTTCCTCCTGCATAAACTGGACTTCGTATAAATTCTTGTAGTAACCATTCTCTTTTTTAAGTAATGCTGCATGTGTGCCTTGCTCAACAATCTGTCCGGCATCCATTACAATAATATTGTCTGCTTTTTTAATAGTAGCTAGTCTATGTGCTATGACTATAGAAGTTCTTCCTTTGGTAATTTTATCTGTTGCGTCTTGAATGAGTTGCTCTGAATACGAATCTACAGATGACGTTGCTTCATCTAAAATTAAAATGCTTGGGTTGGTAACGTAAGCTCTTAAAAACGATATGAGCTGTCTTTGCCCCGAAGATAACATAACACCTCGCTCTTTCACATTGTAATGATATCCATTAGGTAAGCTCATAATAAAATCGTGAATTCCAATTTGCCTTGCTGCAACATGAACTTGAGTTTCAGAAATTTCAGGATGATTAAGTGTAATATTATTTAAAATAGTATCTGCAAATAAAAATACATCTTGCAAAACCACAGCAATTTGACTTCGAAGTGAATTAAGAGTAACATCTTTAACATTAATATTGTCTATTAAAATTTCGCCTGAATTGATATCGTAAAAACGATTCAATAAATTAATGATCGTAGATTTGCCGGCTCCGGTAGCACCAACAATTGCAACAGTATCCCCTGCTTTTACATTAAATGAAACGCCTTTTAAAACTTCTTCATCCTTTACATAAGAGAAATGAACATTTTTAAATGAGATATCACCTTTAAAATGTGATGCGATGTTTTTGCCGGAATCTTCAATATTTGATGTGGTATCTAAAACTTTAAAAACTCTATCGGCAGCAACCATCCCCATTTGTAATGTGTTAAACTTATTGGCAATTTGATATAATGGCCTAAATATCATCGGGATCATCATAACAAAAGCTGTTAAATCACCTAATGTAGCCGTTTGATCTAAAACAGCATTTAAACCTCCATACCAAACCACTAACCCCAATGTTAATGAGGATAACACTTCTGCTATAGGAAAGAATATAGAATTATACCAAACAGTTTTTAACCATCCTTTTTTATGCCTTTCGTTTATGATTTTAAAGTTTTTGTATTCGGTTTTCTCACGTGTAAACAATTGAAGTATTTTCATACCTGTTACACGCTCTTGTACAAAAGAATTTAAATTAGATACTTCATTACGGACTTCTTCAAAAGCCTTTTTCATGTATTTCTGAAAAATTTTTGTCGCAAAAAGCACAATAGGTAGTGTTAAAAACACGATAATACTTAAACGCCAATTCATATATACCATTACACCACCAACAACTGTCATTTTAAGTATATCGCTAAAAATCATAAATAAGCCCTGACCAAAAATATCTGCAATACGTTCCATATCTGTTACAGCTCGCGTAATAAGAACACCAACAGAAGAGTTATCGTAATACTTCATTTTAAAATTAAGAATATGCTTAAATAATTTTACTCTAATATCTCTTACAACCGATTGCCCTAACCATGTTGCATAATAAATAAACAGCAACTGTGTTGTTACTTCTAAAACAAGTAACACAAGCATTGCAATAATGTAAATTAAAAATCCTTCAACTTCTTGGGTCGCAATATTGTTATCAATGGCTTGCTGTAAAACCAAAGGTCTTAAAGCACCAAAAATGGCAAGGCCAACCACTGCCAAAAGCGTACCATAAAACACGACACGATATGGATTTATAAACGCAAAGAGTCGCTTAAAAAGACTTAAATCAAAAATGTTTTCTTTTGTCTTAACCATATTTATTTTCCGTGTAAACGGAAATCTTTTTTATATTTTTTGGATATTCAATTTTAGATAAATATAATGCATATCCTGGAACCGAAGCTCCGGCTTTCGATCTATCTTTAGATTTAATAACATCGTGCAATTGTTCTACTTTCATTTTACCAATACCTATATTAATCATTGTGCCAACAATAGCTCTAACCATATTACGCAAGAAACGGTCTGCTTTAATGTTGAAAACTAATTCATTGGCTTCTAAAATCCATTCTGCATTCATTATTTTACAATTATATGTTTTCACATCAGTATTACTTCTGGAAAAACACTTAAAATCTTTATACTCTAATAGGATTTTTGCTGCTTCATTCATTTTATGAATATCTAATTTATTCTTTAAGTAATACGAATTATGAAATGAAAATACATTTTTGTGCAACGAAATCCTGTAAACATACTCTCTGCTAATAGCATCAAAACGTGCATGTGCTTTATTATTTACTTCAAAAATATCTTGAATAGCAATATCATTGGGCAAAAACGAATTCAGATTATATTTTAATTTCTCAAGAGATATTACTTCTGAAACATCAAAATGCGCAAACATTTGTTTAGCGTGAACACCAGCATCTGTACGTCCAGCTCCAACAATAGCAATTTTTTCTTTTAACAAGGTTGACAACGCTTTTTCTAAAACCTCTTGTACAGAAATAGCATTTGGCTGATTTTGCCATCCATGATATGCTTTTCCATTATATGAAAGTTCTATAAAATATTTCATCTGGAGACATTTTCTGTTTTAGATGTCAGATGTAATTTGCCTTTAATCATTTTCGTTTGTTATCATCTTAATTGTTCTGGCTCATTTCAAGTGAAACCTTTACTTTTGTTTTTGAAAAAACAAAGATAATCAGTTTTGTCATTCCTGCGCAGGCAGGAATCTTAATAATGTATTAAAAGATTTCTGTTGGAAGTTATCTTATACAAAGTTGAAAGTCGAAAATTATGAGATTCCCTCCTTCGAGGGAATGAATTAAAAGTAAATAGATTTCCGTTTACACGGAAAATGAATATGAAAAAAATTCTTCTCCTTTCTGATACACATGGTTATATTGACGATACGGTTATAAAATACGCAAAGCAAGCTGATGAGGTTTGGCATGCCGGAGATATTGGAGATATAAAAATTACCGATGCCATTAAAGCTCTAAAACCTCTTCGTGCGGTGTATGGTAATATTGATGATGCAAAAATTCGTTTGGAATTCCCGGAACACAATAGATTTAAATGTGAAAAAGTCGATGTATGGATAACCCATATCGGTGGTTATCCAAATAGATATGATATAAGAGTAAGAGAAATGATTACCCAAAATCCTCCAGATCTTTTTATTTGTGGACACTCTCATATTTTAAAAGTTATGCCAGACAAAAAACTAAATCTTTTACATATGAATCCAGGAGCTATTGGAAAACATGGTTTACATAAAGTTAGAACCATGCTTCGTTTTGAAATTGATGGCAAGAAAATACAACATTTAGAAGTTATAGAGTTTAATAGAAGATAAAATATAAGTCCTTCCATTTGGGAAGTATTTAGGATGGACTTTAAAAACAAAAACCCAAAGCTTTCGCCTTGGGTTTTCTCGCACTAATACTACTAAGATGATAGGTTTATCTTAATCGATCTACAGATTTTACAAGTTCTTCATCCTTTTTTATGGCTTTATTGGCTAAAACCAAAAACACGATAGAAAAAATAGGTAGAAGCATCCCAATACCTTTCTCTGAAACGTCTGTTTCTCCAGATAAATTTAGTGATCGATACACAAATAATCCTAGTAAAATAAAGTTTAATATGATGTTAAGTCGCCCCAAAACAAATTGGAGTTTCCTGTTTTTAAACATAAAAATTGCAATTAACGATAATATTGCCGAACCTAAGAACAAAGCAAAATATAACAACTCTTCTTTAGCATAAAACTCAGTTTTATCAATAGTTGTCCATAAATGAAGTACAAAAATCAAACCCCCGGAAATTCCAGCCGAAATAAGTAAGTATATAGTTTGTATCCTTTGCAACATTTTTTAGTAATTGAAATGCAAAAATAATAGTTTCTTTTTTATTACTTATATAATTATTAAAAATAAAGTTGTATTATTGCATTATAAATGTACAACACCCTAAATGTTGTTACATATAAATCTTCAAAAAAAAGCATAATTCAATTTTTCCCTAGTATTCCT
>JAGLKH010000133.1 GCA_023141985.1 Flavobacteriaceae bacterium
AATCATCCTGAAGTTTATCAAATGATTTTATTAATTGATGAGCGCCCGGAAGAAGTAACAGATATGCAACGTAATGTTAGAGGTGAGGTCATTGCATCAACCTTTGACAAAGAAGCTCATGAGCATGTAAGAATTGCAAACATAGTTTTAGAAAAAGCAAAACGCTTGGTAGAATGTGGCTACGACGTAGTAATACTATTAGATTCCATCACACGTTTGGCAAGAGCTTATAATACAGTTCAACCGGCTTCTGGCAAAATTTTAAGTGGTGGTGTAGATGCCAATGCATTACACAAACCAAAACGTTTCTTTGGTGCTGCTCGTAAAATAGAAAATGGAGGATCTCTTACTATTATTGCAACTGCTTTAACAGAAACAGGATCTAAAATGGATGAAGTTATTTTCGAAGAATTTAAAGGAACTGGAAATATGGAACTACAATTAGATAGAAAAATTTCTAATCGTAGAATTTATCCAGCAATAGACCTTACCTCATCGAGTACACGTAGAGATGATCTACTGTTAGATGAAAATACCATTCAACGAATGTGGGTAATGCGTAAATACCTTGCTGACATGAACCCTGTGGAAGCTATGGAATTTATTAATGATCGCTTTAAACAAACGAGAAATAATGAAGAGTTTTTAATTTCTATGAATAGTTAAATACACTCTTTATTTATTATAAAAATCCTCATATTATCGTATGAGGATTTTTTTTGAAATAAATTTAATTCTAAAGCACAAAAAAGCCTTTCAAAACTGAAAGGCTCATAAAATATTTATATTTTTTTAAACTTCTTTGAATTATAAAGAAGCGATATGCTTAGTTAAACCAGATTTTAAGTTTGCTGCTTTATTATCATGAATAATATTATTTTTAGCTAACTTATCAATCATAGAAACAACCGAAGGGAATAATTTTTCAGCATCCTTCTTTTTCGTCAACTCACGTAATTTTTTAATAGCATTACGAGTAGTTTTATGCTGATACTTATTTCTTAAACGTTTCGTTTCGTTACTTCTAATTCTTTTTAGTGCTGACTTATGATTTGCCATTTTCTTTTTTTTTTAATCGTTGTAGCCCGTAGGGGAATCGAACCCCTCTTACCAGGATGAAAACCTGGCGTCCTAGCCGATAGACGAACGGGCCGTTAAAATTTGAGATTTAACTCTTAAATCTCCATAATTTCAATAATCCTTACAAAGTTTCCAATGCGGATGCAAAAATACAACTATTTTTAAATGTTGCAACTTCTAAATGATTTTTTTAAAAAAAATTAATTAATATGCTTTTGCGAACAAAACTCTTTGCTTTGAAGGTTTTCCAGAATATACGCATTTACCTTCTTCTTCAATATTATCTAATGGAATACAACGAATTGTGGCTTTAGTAATTTCTTTAATTTTTGTTTCGGTTTCTACTGTTCCATCCCAATGAGCTGAAATAAATCCTGCCTTATCTTCTAACACTTCTTTAAACGCTTCAAAGGTATCTACTTTAGTAATATGAGAATCCCTAAAGTCTAATGCTTTATTATATAAGCTATTTTGAATTTCAACCATTAGACCTACTACTTTAACAACAAGATTATCAAGCTCAACTATGTCCTTTGTAAGTGTATCTCTTCTAGCCAATTCTACAGTACCATTTTCTAAATCTTTTGGCCCAATAGTAATACGTAACGGTACACCTTGTAATTCGTGCTGTGCAAATTTAGCCCCAGGCCTATGAGTTGTTCTATTATCAAATTTTACCGAAATTCCTTTTGATCTTAAATCCTTCATAAGATTATTTGCAACTTCCGAAACAGCTTCAAATTGTTCGTCGTTTCTATAAATAGGAACGATCACCACTTGATTTGGTGCTAAATTTGGTGGTAAAACCAACCCCTTATCATCACTATGTGTCATTATCAAAGCTCCCACTAAACGCGTAGAAACTCCCCAAGATGTCGCCCAAACATAATCCTGTTTACCTTCTTTATTTGTGAATTTTACATCAAATGCTTTTGCGAAATTTTGACCTAAAAAGTGTGATGTCCCAGCTTGTAATGCTTTCCCATCTTGCATTAATGCTTCTATACACATAGTCTCTTCTGCACCAGCAAAACGCTCACTTTCGGTTTTTAGCCCTTGAATAACAGGAATTGCCATAAAATTTTCTGCAAATGTTGCATAAACATTATTAATTAATTTCGTTTCTTCCCAAGCTTCTTCTTTTGTTGCATGTGCTGTATGTCCTTCTTGCCATAAAAACTCAGAAGTACGTAAAAACAATCTTGTACGCATTTCCCAACGTACAACGTTAGCCCATTGGTTAATAAGTAATGGCAAATCCCTATAGGATTGAATCCATCCTTTATAAGTATTCCAAATTATTGCTTCACTTGTTGGTCTTACAATTAATTCTTCTTCTAATTTTGACTCTGGATCTACTCTCAATTTCCCTTCGTTTTCAGGATCGTTTTGTAGTCTATAATGTGTAACTATAGCACACTCTTTTGCAAAGCCTTCGGCATTTTTTTCTTCGGCTTCAAACAAACTTTTTGGTACAAAAAGCGGAAAATATGCATTTTGATGACCAGTTTCTTTAAACATTTTATCCAATTGGGCCTGCATTTTTTCCCAAATTGCATAACCATATGGTTTAATTACCATGCAACCTCTAACTGCTGAATTTTCAGCTAAATCAGCCTTTACAACAAGCTCGTTATACCATTTTGAATAATCTTCGCTTCTACTTGTAAGATTTTTACTCATATATCGTAATTTGGCACAAATATTGTGATTATGTTAAATAATAAAATAGTTCGACAAAACTAACTATTTTTGTTATGTTCAACAATTAATTTATAGAGATATGCAATTAAATTACAACCAAAAATCTAAAATGCATCTGATAGGTGCTTTAGGTTTGCTATTTAGTTTAGTTTCTTGTGGTTCTTATCAATATGCAGGTTATGATGACAGCATTTATGGAACTTCAGAAAGAAATGTTGAATATCAAGTAGAGTCTTCCCGGGAAGCTACTTCACCGCAGAGTTCAAGTTATTATCAAAATTATTTCAAAGAAAAATCTCAAGAATTAGATTACTTGTCTCAAGATGATGTGATTTTTACTGATATAGATTCTTATGAAAGCAATTATGAGGTTGAGAATGACACTTTAGTTGATGACCAGGAAAGCTATGCCGGATGGGGACAAAACACTACTGAGGTAAGTATTAATGTTTACAATTCAGGCTTTTATAATAATTTTTGGTGGAATAGACCATATGGTTATGGTTATGGTTATGGT
>JAGLKH010000134.1 GCA_023141985.1 Flavobacteriaceae bacterium
GGCTATGGTCATGGTTATTATGGAAATTATTATAACAGAAGAGGAATATCCTACAATTCCGGAAGAAGAGGTTCTTTGTATTTAAATTCTAACACCTCACGGTTAAGTAGTAGAGCTTT
Organism: Flavobacteriaceae bacterium; assembly: GCA_023141985.1. Classification (GTDB taxonomy): domain Bacteria; phylum Bacteroidota; class Bacteroidia; order Flavobacteriales; family Flavobacteriaceae; genus PRS1. The sequence goes on from JAGLKH010000134.1 coordinate 120, forward strand.
GGCTAGTTCAAGGAATACAACATTTAGACCACGTAGATCTTCAAATTCTAATGTTAGTTCAAGTAGAACTAGAACTACAACCAGAAGAAATGTGAATAATACAACACGTCCTAACTCAAATAATAGAACAAGAGTCAATACCAGGAGCAATTCTCCTACGAGAAGATCTTCTACTAGAACCAGAAGCTATTCTCCTACGAGGTCTTCTACAAGAACCAGGAGTAATACACCTTCACGAAGCTCGACTAGAAGTAGTTATACACCTTCACGAAGCTCGACTAGAAGTAGTTCTCCTTCAAGGTCTTCTTCACGTAGTAGTGGTAAATCTAGTTCATCAAGACGAAGCAATAATATATAAATAGAATCACAAAAAAAATTGGTATGAAAAAGTTATTATTACTATTCGTAGGTGTTATATCTATATCAACAATTTACGCTCAAGATATTACAGATGCTGTTAGATATTCGACTGATGGAATACATGGCACAGCACGCTACAGAGCAATGAGCGGAGCGTTTGGAGCCCTAGGTGGAGATTTATCTGCTGTTAACCAAAATCCTGCTGGGTCAGCCATTTTTAATACTAGTTATACTTCTTTTTCAATTACAAATTATGCCATAGATAATACAACAGAATATTTTGGAGATATTAACAGTTCTACTAATTCAAATTTTGAATTAAACCAAGCTGGAGTTGCGTTCGTTTTTAATAATACAAATGATAATTCCCCTTGGAAAAAATTTGTTTTAGCATTGTCTTATGAACAAACCCAAAATTACGATGATGATTTTTTTGCAACAGGAACTAACACAACATCTGTAGATAGCTATTTTTTAGCCAATGCTCAAGGGTTAAGACTAGATGAAATATCAGCTTTTGATGATGAATCGATTACTGATGCTTATCGTGATATTGGCGCTACTTTTGGTTTTGCAAATCAACAAGCCTTTTTAGGTTTTGAATCATATATTCTTGAACCAGATGTAGATGATGACGCCAATACATTATATACTTCTAACATTGCACAAGGCACATTTAATCAGGAGTATTTCTATGCTTCAACTGGTTATAATGGCAAATTTAGCGTAAATGCTGCCATAGAATATCAAGACAATATTTACTTAGGTATAAATCTTAATTCACATTTCATAAATTATGATCGGTCCACATTTTTGTTTGAAGAAAACTCAAATGTAGGCTCCTTAGTAAGTGAAGTTGGGTTTGAAAATAATCTTTCTACCACTGGTAATGGATTCTCATTTCAACTTGGGGGTATTGCAAAATTAAGTGATGTAATAAGAATTGGCCTTACTTACGATTCTCCAACTTGGTACACCATTAGTGAAGAAACCACACAATATTTATCTACAGTAAGAGATGATCTTGGTTCTAACGTTACTGTAACATTAGATCCACAAATTATTAATGTGTTTCCAGATTATAAATTACAAACTCCAGCTAAAGTAACTGGAAGTATTGCACTGGTTCTTGATAAACAAGCAATAATAAGTTTTGATTATTCGAGAAAAGATTATGGAAATACAAAATTTAAACCAGAATCTGATCAATATTTCTCTGTACAAAATAATTTAATTAGTAATAGTTTAAAAGCCGCTAACACCTATAAAATTGGCGGCGAATACAGGCATGACAAAATGAGCTTCAGAGCTGGCTATAAATTAGAAGAGAGTCCATATAATAACACTAATTTTTACGGTAATTTAAAAGGGTTTTCTTTAGGATTAGGTTATAATTTTGGAAACGCTAAAGTAGATTTAGCCTACGAAAATTCTAAAAGAACAATAGATTCTCAATTATATAATGTTGGACTTACTGATGCCGCTCGAATTGATAAAGAAAATTCAAACTTTACTCTATCATTAAGTTTTAATTTATAATGTTCTTTTACTTAACGTTTAAGTGTAAAATGCCCATTAAATTGTTTTAATGAACCATCTTTAGGCTCAATAAATTCTACTGTAAACCAATAATCACTTGTTGGCAATGGTTGCCCATTAAAAGTTCCATCCCAACCAACACTTGTTGGACTTAACTGCTTTAATAATTTACCATACCTGTCATAAATAAAAATCTTTGCATTTACTTGGTTGTCTATACCTTGGATATTCCAATTGTCATTATAGCCATCGTTATTTGGTGTGAAAAATAAAAGATAATCCATCACTATTATGCTTGCCGAACCAATTCCACAGCCATTTATATCTCTGGCCATCACAATGTGATCTCCTGCAGATACATCATAAAACGTATCACTTTCTTGCCATAAACCATTATCTAAACTATATTCATATTCTTGCTCACCGGTACCTGTAGCTGTAACTTGTATAACATTATCTTCAATAAATGCATAAGAAATTATTGAAGCAAAAACTGTTGGAGGTGAACTAACAGTAACTACTGTTGTAGCTGTACTATTGCAGCCCGTAGTGATATTTGATACTTCAACAGTATAATTTCCCCCTTGTGTAGCAATAATATTGTTTCCTGTTTCTAATAGTAAAACACGACCATCTAAAGACCATTCAAAACTATAGTTTGATATATCTAAACCTGTATCTATTATAGGTAAAATTGGTATTTCTTCAGTACCATTAATATCAGCACATAAAATATATTCATCTGCTAAAGTAAATTCAGGAAGTAAATCTACACGAATATTAAAAGATCCTACATCAAAACATTTTACTTCATTAGTAACAATATTATCAATACGAGTAAAAATAATTTCAGATGGCGAACTATTAATGTAAGAGGTTGAGAGTTGATTTACGCCTGCATTCGCATCAGTAATATTGGCATAATATGAAACTGAAAAACTGCTTGAGTCTAAACCGTTTAAAACTTCGGTGTCCTTTGTGTTTAAATTAAATTGACCTATGCTATCATTATCATCGATATTATCACAAATTATATAATCCTGTATAATAGCAGGTACAACGGGAGTTTGAAAAAACAATACATTATACTCAAAAGTTTCCAGCAAATTATTTAAGACATCATAAGCTTCTACTTTGTACCTGTTTGAATTAACTATATCGTATGTAGCCGTTGAAACACCATTAATAACAACAAAATTTCCAATTCCTAAACCATCATCTTCATACCATATATAATTTATAGCAAAAGTAGTGGTAGCGTCTAATGTAACCGATTCACCTTCGCATGCAAATTCATCAGCCAATATGCCACAATCTGTTGTACCAGTTCCAGAAGTTTGAGTTACATTAATAAAACCTTGAGCATCCGAAAAATTTGTAATTAACAAAATATAAAATTCTCCTGCTACAGCATTAGGTATATTAACAAATTCAACATTATCTACCAAGAAACTACAATCGACTGTATTTGCTGTTGAAAGCTCTGAATTACAAGCAGAATTTGAATCGCTAAATGGCCCATAAATTATAAAATCTACATCTAAATTTGGCGAACCACCTAAAACTGTACTCTGCTCAATTTTCAAATTAATATCTCCACTTTGGTCAATTAACAAATAAAACCAAGCAGGATTTGGCTGCGATAACAAACAGCCATAGTTTGGTCCACTTTCTGAATCAGGTACACCAGATGTATTAGGATAAGAAAAATCATTAGATGCGCACAAGGGTTCAGAAATATCACAAAAATTTGCACCACCATTTTGGCTATAAATAAATTGACTCGTAGAAATAAAAATTATTAAAACGATAACTATGTTTTTTAACACATTCATAAATTTAAAATAGGAGTTCTTATTTTATACTTCATCTTTTGCTTTTTAACATCGATTAGCTAAAATATAATAAATTGATTAATCTATTATACTATTATCTTTTAATAGATATTATTGAAGTTTACAACAATAAATTGTCTAGCAATGCAATAACATTTTATATCTTTTTTTTATTGTTAAGTATTAATAAAACAAACGACTCAACGAAATTAATACAATGCAGAGAGAGTTTAGTTAAATTAATTGTTTGTTAATTCAAAAATTAACAAAAGTGAATTACTTATCTTTGCAGACTGAAAACATGATATATTTGACACATGAAATTTAACAACAACTTAGAAAAATTTGAATCGATAGGAAACGATCATATTGGAACATCTAAAGATACCCCAATGCGAAATGATGCTTTTAAGCTTTCTAAAGAGGAGAAAATAGACATTATCAAAGATGATGTTCGTCATATATTAGAAACATTGGGTTTAGATTTAACCGACGACAGCCTTAAAGGTACGCCTCATCGCGTAGCTAAAATGTTTGTAAAAGAAATTTTTGGTGGTTTAAATCCCGATAACAGGCCTAATGCTTCAACCTTTGAAAATAAATATAAATATGGTGAGATGCTCGTTGAAAAAAACATAACAGTATATTCAACTTGCGAACATCACCTATTACCAATTGTTGGTAAAGCACATGTTGCTTATATCTCTAGTGGAACAGTAGTTGGTTTATCTAAAATGAATCGTATTGTTGATTATTTTGCTAAACGACCACAAGTTCAAGAACGTCTAACAATACAAATAGTAGAAGAACTAAAAAAAGTATTACATACCGAAGATGTAGCTTGTGTAATTGACGCTAAACATTTATGTGTTAATTCGAGAGGTATTAGAGATATTGAAAGCAGTACTGTTACTAGTGAATTTGGTGGAAAATTTAAAGAAAAAGAAGTGAGAAGAGAATTTTTGGATTACATCAAATTAGAAACTAAATTTTAATTTTCTTCTTTCTCCGGACAATCAATCAAATTAGGATTAAATAAAATGCAGCTATATCAAAATCAGGAATTAAAAATTTACAACTCTTTAACTGGAAAAAAAGAAATTTTTAAACCTATTAACGAAGGTCACATTGGAATGTATGTATGTGGCCCAACGGTTTATAGTAACGTGCATTTAGGAAATGTAAGAACATTCATGTCTTTTGATATGATTTTTCGTTACTTTAAACATTTAGGTTATAAAGTACGTTATGTTAGAAACATTACTGATGCTGGACATCTTGAAAATGATGCTGATGAAGGTGAAGATAGAATTGCTAAAAGAGCCCGATTAGAACAAATAGAACCCATGGAAGTTGTACAAATGTATACCGTTGACTTTCATAACACATTGAACACATTTAATTTTCTTCCTCCAAGTATAGAGCCTACTGCAACAGGACATATTATTGAACAAATAGAAATTATTAAAACCATTTTAGACAAAGGTTTTGCATACGAAATAAATGGCTCTGTATATTTCGATGTTCTTAAATTTAATGAAACCCATAATTATGGAAAATTAAGTGGGAGAAATATTGAAGATTTAATTCATAATACAAGATCACTTGATGGACAAAGTGATAAAAAGAATCCACAAGATTTCGCCCTTTGGAAAAAGGCCGAACCTCAACACATTATGCGTTGGCCCTCACCTTGGAGTGACGGATTTCCCGGATGGCACCTGGAATGTACAGCAATGAGCACCAAATATCTTGGTGAACAATTTGATATTCATGGTGGCGGAATGGATTTAAAATTTCCTCATCACGAATGTGAAATTGCTCAAGCTGAAGCAAGCCATGGAAAAAGTCCTGTTAATTTATGGATGCACACCAATATGCTTACTCTAAATGGCCAAAAAATGGCAAAATCTACTGGAAATTTTATTTTACCAAACGACTTTTTTACTGGAGATAATAAACATTTAAGTAAAACGTTTTCTGCAAGTGTTGTTCGATTTTTTATGCTCCAAGCACATTATAGAAGTATTTTAGACTTTTCGAACAACGCCCTTTTAGCATCAGAAAAAGGGTTTAATAAACTTATGGAAGCACTTAACGCTTTAGTAAACCTTCCTGTTGGTAATACTACAGATTTTGATGTTGAAAACTGGAAAAAAAATTGTTATAGTGCTATGAATGATGATTTTAATACCCCTATTTTAATTGCAGAATTATTTAGCGCTGTTAAATTTATTAATCAAGTCAAAGACAACAAAGCATCAATTACAAAAGAGGATTTAGAAACTTTATCAGCTACTATACATACTTTTGTATTTGATGTATTAGGATTACAAAATGTTAGTTCTGGCAATGAAGATTCAGATAAATTATCAGATACTGTTGAAGTGCTTATAAAACTTCGTTCCGAAGCCAGAGCGAATAAAAATTTTGCTTTGTCTGATAAAATTAGAGACGAATTATTAGCTGTTGGCATCCAGTTAAAGGATGGTAAAGATGGTACCTCTTTTTCGACTAACTAAGAGTCATGAAAAAAATACTTATAGCTCCTTTTATTTTTTTAGTTAAGGTGTATCAAGTTGTAATATCTCCTTTAATGCCAGCTACTTGTAGATATCAACCGACTTGTTCTCATTATACTGTAGAAGCATTACAAAAACATGGTTTATTACGTGGAGGACGATTAGCAATTAAACGAATATTTAGTTGTCATCCCTGGGGTGGTTCTGGATACGATCCTGTTCCTAAAAAGGATGACAACTAAATGCCCTCGCGCCAGCTCGCCTGTTCGCTTAAAATGTACACTGTACATTTTGTTTTTCGCTCCATCGCCCTGGGGTGGTTCTGGATACGATCCTGTTCCT
>JAGLKH010000135.1 GCA_023141985.1 Flavobacteriaceae bacterium
ATCTTATTTACTCGAAAAGAATTCCTCGAGGCTTTGCCTCGGGGTTTCCATTGAAATTGTCATTCCCGTGAAAACGGGAATCTAAATATAGAATTTTGTCTTTTGACCCAAAGGGCAAAACTTGTGCCCAACTTGATTGGGTATGAAACTAGCGAAACCTGTACTGAGCTTGTCGAAGCATACCTCTATGTCCCAATTGCTATCGGGACTGCCTCGAGGATAGTTTGTTTCAAGAAATTCTTTATTGATATTTTCTCTGAGTAAACTATTATCGATTTTTACCTTTAGTCTTATTTTTAAAGTAACTATTAGTATATTTAGGTGAAAAATTTATTGTTTAGTGAAGGAACGAAAACTGTTATTACTCAAAGGGATATATATATTACCAGTAATAATATTTATCTTATACTCTCATGAAACCTATGCAATTAAAGACTTGTCTTTTAGTAAGGTTTATGAGGTTTCAAATAACAATATTTTAAAATCACATAACCTTAATAAGGACTACTTTAGAGACGAAGTATATATTGGAACCCAAGAAAACGATATCGATAGGGATTCAATTCAAGAATATATTTTACTGGTTAAGACCTATTCGGATAGTATGCAGGCAGATAAAGCGATATACTATGCGAAAAAATATATTAGGTCTACTTCAGACTTGTCTATTATAAACGACCATGTTTTTTCTAAAATAAGTCAAACTGATTTATATCTCAATTTTAAAAACAGTTATAAGCTTCGTTTCAATTTTTTGTCATTGTTTTATCTTTTTGCAGGATTTTTAGGTTTGTTTATTTTTATAATACTGAATCTAAAAAAGAAAATTAGTAGTGGAAGCTCCTTCCTAATGAGTCTTTTTGTGCTATTACATTCTTTATTTATAATTCATTTAAGTCTATATCTTATTAATTGTCACTATTATTTTCCTCATACCTTACTAATGTCTACCATATTTACTTTTCTTTATGGTCCTTTAATCTATTTTTATTTTAAAATAACAGTTACAAATTACAAACTAAAGTGGAAAAATTGTCTACACTTATTGCCAGCCTTGATCCTATTAGTTTATATTTTTCCGTATTATATGATGTCAGCAAAAGAGAAGTTCATTATTTTATTTGATCAAGAAGATTTATTAAGATTAGAAACAAAGTTTATTATTGTAGCCAAAATAATGTCTTTAGTGTTTTATGCTGTTTTAACTCTAAAAATTTATAAAGTTTCTAAAACTATAGTTAAGCAAAAGAAAATGAAGCTGTTATGGCAGAGAAATATAATTGCTATTTACATGCTTTATGTATTGGCTTTTATATTGTTTATAACCATTACTTTAGGGTTTTTTGATACTCTTGCTTTTTTTCATCTTCAAATAATTGTAATGGTTGGGCTGGTGTTTTATGTAGCTTACATAGCTTATGTTCAGCCTGAGGTATTTAAGGGAGAGGTGAAATTGGTTGATCCAATAAATTTATTCAAATATAAAACTTCAAATTTAACACCATCATATTCATTGGAGTTAAAGGCCATTATGCTGAAACTTCTAAACGATGATAAAATTCATAGAGAAAATGATATTAACCTTCAAAAATTATCTGAAAAGCTTGGAACTTCAAGGCACAATACATCACAAGTTATTAATGAACACTTTAAGTTAAATTTCTTCGAATTAATTAATAAATATAGAATTATTGATGCTGTAGAAATCTTGAATAAAAATCCTCATAATAATTTAAATATAATAGAAGTAGCATATAAGGTTGGGTTTAATAATAAAGTTACTTTTAACAAATCTTTTAAAAAACACCTTTCTCAAACGCCCTCAGAATATATAAAGTCTCTTGATATTAAAGGCAATGAATAGTTGTTAAAAGAAACATGCTTTTAACGAATTTATCTTCGCTGAATCTATTTGGACTAAACAATAAATCAAAT
>JAGLKH010000136.1 GCA_023141985.1 Flavobacteriaceae bacterium
TTTTATTTATATGTTGTTTTTATTTATAACTTTAATTATTAATTTTAATTCTTTAAATATGAAAATATTATTATTTATTTTATGTTGTTTTATAAGTAGTATAACTATGGCACAGGACGAGGATAAATTGCCTTACTATGAATTACCGGAATATTCTGAAACATATACTGCCGGTACAGTTGCAGCTAGAATGGTTGATGGACTTGGATTTAGATATTATTGGGCTACTGAAGGTTTACGTGATGAAGATCTAGCCTATAAACCCAGTGAAGAAGGCCGTACTACAGCAGAAACTATAGACCATATTTATGGTTTGTCCAAAGTTATTGTGAATTCTACCTTAAAAAAACCAAACGGAACTTCAGAAGAGCCAGAAATGACGTTTGCAGAGAAACGTAAGAAAACTTTAGAGAACTTTAAAACTGCTGCTGATATTTTAAAGGTAAGTAAAGATGTTTCAGAATTTAAAATAATTTTTGGACCAAATGAATATCCATTTTGGAATCAATTAAATGGCCCTATTGAAGATGCTGTATGGCATTGTGGTCAAGTAGTGTCATTTAGACGCTCTTCCGGAAATCCATATAATTCTAAAGCAAGTGTTTTTAGTGGTAAAGTAAGACAATGAAAAAGGATACTGAAATTTAAGTTAATTCCAGTATCCATTAATTAATATTATTCTTTTGTTACAAAAGTACTATCCATAAAAGTTTCTACTCTTACAGTATTAGCTTTTACATCTTCTTTTGTAAACCAAGCATCACGAAGTTCTTTTTTTGAGAAAAGCTCTAATTGATCTCCATTATGTGGAGAATCTGCTTGTGTTGCATTGCCATAACTTAAAAGCACTTTAGCTCTAACTTGCTCATCAAATTCTATAACACCTACCCAAGAATCTCCACCACCTACATACATATGGTCTTCATCTGCGCCTCCGGCCCATGCCACTCTAAAAACTCCCATAGAACCATCAACTCCATTTGCGGGCAGATTTTTATCATTATATTTTAATCTATAATAATCTCCCCATGGCACTTCCAACTTACCGTATTTAGTTTCAATTTCGGTAGCGACCTGTTCTAAAAGGCTTACTGCTTTTTCAGGGTCTGAAATTCCGTCAGGAGTAGTGTTTGGATTTTCTAAACTCCATGGTTCTATATAATTCGCTTTATTCCAAACATTAAATTTTCTTGCCCAATTATAAAATAAAAACATTCCCTTACTATTAGCATTTGCTTCTCTATCCCAATTTTTAAGAACCACTACTGCCTGTTTCGCTTTTTCGGATGTTGAAGCTTCTACAGCGTTGAATAAATCATCGAGTATGCGATCGGCAAACTCTAATCGTGTAGAGAGTTTGTAGTCTACTAATTCATCAAAAGTAATCGAATCATCTTCTATCATCATCCTTGCTGCACGTTGTGGTCTAAATGGCATATATCTTGGTGCCATGTAAGCAGGGTAATCATCCGGATCCAAGGTCATTGGAATTGTGCTTGTCCATGGAGGATCGTTTGCATTTTGTAACCAGCCATCAACCGGGTTTTTCACTTTAGGTAAATCAGCATATGGATGCACTTCTGTCCAGACATCAGCCGATTTTCCGCCAGGAATAACTCTATTCCAGTAATCCCAATCTCCAGAGCTACGTTTGGGTACTAACCCATTAAACAAATAAAAGATTTCGCCCTCCTTATCAGCATACATCACATTCCAAAACGGAATTTGTGCCATTTTAAGAGCATCTTCAAATTCATTAAAGTTTGAACTATTTATCATCCTCCACCATTGTAAAAACATATTGGGTTTATCTGATCCAACCATTCGTATTGCCAAAACCTTATCTTCCTTTTGGTTTACAACCGGACCATGGATTGTTCTTAAAAGTGGAATTTCTTGCTCAACAAATGTACCATCGTTTTGTTTTATTTTGATAATCTTTGAAGATGCTTCAAACTCTTTACGTTCTCCATCAAGTAGATAACCGCCGTCTTTGAGTTCTAATTCATAAGTATCAGCATTGTCTATAGTGTTATCTGTATGGCTCCAACCTAAATTTTCATTAAATCCAATAGCTATTCCAGGTAATCCAACTAAAGTCGCACCATACATATTATTGCCTTTAAGATTTAAATGTGACTCAAAAAATAAAAATTCTTGCCACCATGGTAAATGTGGGTTTTGAACTAACATCGCATTGCCTGAAGCTGAACGTTTTGGAGCAATAGCAATAGTATTTGAGCCCATGTCTGGCCATTGTTGTACTCTACCTAAATCACTTCCACCAATAAATCGTGTAAAAACCACATACATGCCATGCATGTTCACATCTTTAGTAGAGATTGGTAATACTACTTTATTTTTATCATCTATAGCGTCAGGATGTGCATTGGTATATGCATTCATTCCTTTAACAAAAGATTCATATATGGTTCTCAATTCGGGATCTTGTTTGGTTTCCCACTCTTCGGCTAATTCTTCAAAACCAAGTGTATGTATAAGCATGTCGTTTTGCAACTTACTTTGTCCCCAATATTCAGCACCTTTTCCTCTGGCGCTTCCATAAAGATCTAAAATAAGGTTAGCATGATTATGCATTTGCGCCCAACCCTGCGCATAGAATAAGTCTTCAATGTTATCTGCAGTAATGTGTGGAAC
>JAGLKH010000137.1 GCA_023141985.1 Flavobacteriaceae bacterium
CAACAATGGTATTATAACAATTTTATGTTTTTAACGCAAGGCGTTATTGCAGAAAGGATTACCGGAAAAAGTTGGGAGGATAACATAAGAGAGCGTTTCTTTAAACCCTTAGGCATGTCGAGATCTAATGTTACTATTGCTGAAATGGAAAAAAGCAATAATGCTGCATTTGGTTACTTACACAAAAATGATAGTATTATTGAAAAAACTGATTATTATAAAATTGCTGGGATGAGACCTGCTGGTAGTATTAATAGCAGTGTTAATGAGATGTCTAATTGGCTGATTACCTGGATAAATAATGGAAAATTTAAAGGCGAGCAAATATTATCTAAAGCTTATGTTAAAGAAGCTACAAGTTCGCAAATGGTGATAGCTGGGGGACTACCTGATGATGAATTTCCAGATATGCATATGTCTAATTATGGCTATGGATGGAGTATTTCTTCATATAGAGGGCATTACCGCGTTGAGCATGGTGGAGCTATTGATGGGTTTAGAGCAAGTACCGCATTTTTCCCAACTGATAGTATTGGAGTTGTAGTATTATCTAATCAAGCAGGGACAGCGGCTGTTAGTATGGTTAGAAATACAATTGCTGATCGAATGCTAAAAACAGAGAAAACAGATTGGGTAAAACGATATCTAAAGAATAAAGCTAAATCCAAAAAAGAACAAGAAGAAGCCAAAGCTGCTAAAAGCTCGGAACGTATTAAAAATACAAGACCATCTCATGTCAAACACGAATATACCGGAATTTATTCACATCCTGGTTATGGTGAGTTTGAAATAAATGTAGAACGAGATTCGCTGTTTGCTAATTTTAAATTGATGAAAATGTGGTTAAAGCATCATCACTATGATATATTTGAACCATTTGAAGTAGAAGAAACGGGAATAGACACTACTGATTCTGGACCATTACGCTTCAATTTTATAACCAATGATGCTGGAGATATTTCTGGAGTAAAAGCTAAAATAGAACCTGCACTTACAGATCCAATTATTTTTAAAAGGGAACCTTATACTATTGAGGTCGATAAAGAAACACTTAAAAAATATGTTGGTGAATTTGAACTTGTTGGAACAGTCATTAAATTTTACATAAAGAATAATGATACGCTATACCTATTTGTAGCCGGGCAACCTGAATATGAATTGTTAGCTACAGATGAGCATAAGTTTGCATTGAAAATATTAGATGGTTTTAAATTAGAATTCTTTGAAGATGACGAAGGTAACATCAATGAAGTACTCATGATTCAGCCTAATGGTTCGTTTAAAGCAAAACGGAAGGAATAAGAAAAAATGGAAAATAAAGAATTAATACTTAATCTAAGAGTTCGTAAAATTATAGGAATTAGCATAATGTTAGCTATAGCGGCAATTCATTGGTTTAGAATTGGCAGTTACTTAAAAGGAGATTTATATATTTATTATTACAGTTATGCTTCGAATTTGTTAATACCTTTTGGAGTGTATTTTCTTCTTTGTATGAATGAAATTCAATACCGGCTTCTTCGAAAATGGTATGTCAAAGCTTTAATTGTATTCGGGATAACGACATTAACTGAAATTATGCAAGCATTTGGAGTTCATTTTCTTGGAGAAACTTTTGATGTTATTGACATTTTAATGTTTGGAGCAGGAGTTTTAACAGGCGTTTTTTTAGACAAACAAATTCTTGAGCGATTTATGCCTTTTTGGAAACTGAATCAAACTAATTGATGAAATTTATATAACTAATAATGAAGTAATAATATGAGTCAAAAGAGACAAATCATGAAGCCATCTATTTTAATATTCTTGCTAATATCACTTTTATCCTGCGAAGAAAATAAATCACAATTTAAAATTGATGATGAGTACATTGCAAAATTTGAAGAAAATAAAAAACAAAGAGCACAAAATAGAATTAACTATCTACAGCTTACAGGACTTTTTAAACTTAATGATTCTATTAACACTTTTGGAAAAGACATTCTAAATGATTTTGTATTAAATATTGATGCTTTGCCAAAAACTATTGGAACAGTTTCTATTTTAAAGGGAGGCATAGTATTTATTGCTTTCAAAGATGTAATTATAAAAACCTATAATGATTCAATAGTAAATACTATTCCAATAATACTTAATGAATACGGAAGCTCAATTAAATTGTATCATGAGCAATTAAATTGGCAAGTAATTACGCGATCTAAACAGCATTATCTTAGAGTTTGGGACACAAAAAATCCAACAATAGAAGCTTTTAAAGGTTTTGAACTTTATAAGTTAAATCCTAAATTTATTTTTGAAGGACAATTCACTTACTATGAGAAATCAAAATCCGAAATTGTAAAGTCCGAAATTGATGGAAAAAGAAGTACAAGTTTTATCGGAAAGGTAACTTTCGAATACAATGGCGAAACACATGACATAGACGTAGGTGAAAGTGGATTTACTATGGTTAGTGATCAAACTAGTGGAGACGATACCTATGGTGGAGGCAGATACATATATCTAGACATTCCTGAAACTGATGGATTAGTTAAATTAGATTTTAACTATCTGTATAATCCTCCATGTGCATTTTCTAAATTTACAACTTGTCTCTATCCTCCAAGACAAAATGTAATGCCTTTTAAAATTTTGGCTGGTGAAAAAATAAAATAATTTCACTTTACTACATTCCTACATATTTAAAATGTATTGGAATGCTATAAGGCACTTTAACATATCTGCCTCGTTGTTTACCTGCTGTCAATTTTGGTATTAAACTAATAATACGAGAAGCTTCTTTTTCTAATATTTTATCTG
>JAGLKH010000138.1 GCA_023141985.1 Flavobacteriaceae bacterium
AGCCTTGTCAGATGCGACAAAACCGGAATGGGGAGGCATACTATTTTTCTTTCTTTTCTTTTTTACGGGCGTCCAGAAGTGGCTGAATTAAAATCATGTATGATGCCACAACTATGAACAGGAGGAATGCAATTCCTATTATGGTATATATAATTTTCATCTTAAGGCTTCAATTAACTTACATTAAAGATAATAAGAATTTAGAAATTTCTATAAAACAATAAAGCCAATACATTTAAGGAAAAGCTTTTCTTTAAAAATATCTCTATTTGATTACGCAAACGAATCTGTAATGTTGGCAAACATTTCTTAAATTACAGCATGTTAGAAATAAGACCTCTTAATAATTTGTCTGTCCATTTGGATCGCCTTATAAAAGGCCGCTTATGGCTTAAGGTAATCATTGGATTGATTTTAGGTGCTGGGCTTGGTATCGTAATCAATCCGTCTACAGGGCTTGTTTCAGAGAGTTTTAGCTTATCGTTAGCCAATTGGCTCGACTTACCAGGTCAAATATTTATGAGGTTAGTTCAAATGATTATGATACCCTTGATATTTGCTTCTATTATTTCGGGAATTGTAAGTAATACATCTGAGAACCTTAAAACCTTCGGAATAAGACTGCTATTATATTTCGTCTTCACTACTGTCATTGCTATCACTATAGGTTTGGCCGTCATACTCATCATGAAACCTGGCCAATATGTTTTCAAGCTGGGGGGATTTCCAAACAGCGGAGAAAAACTAATAGAAACCAGCGAACAAACCAACCTAATCGAAAACATTCCAGATACTATTTCTAAGCTTATCCCAAATAATCCACTGGAGTCCATCTTAATGGGAGAAATGCTCGGTGTAGTAATATTTACCATAATAATTGGTGTCGCGATTACCCAGCTCAATCATAACACTGCAAGGCCTATCATTCGTTTTGTCGAAGCGATTCAGAAGATTTGTATGATTGTAGTTTCATGGGCGATGTTGCTCGTTCCATATGCTGTATTTGGTTTAATTGCTGCCTTGTTATCCAAAATAGGTGTTGAAATATTTCTAGGTTTGGGTTACTATATGATAGTCGTTATTCTGGGTTTGATCCTTTTAATGATATTCTATTTAATAATGGTATTTGCTTTCACGCGTAAAAATCCCTTTAAATTTTTGAACTTGATACGTGAACCTCAGCTATTGGCGTTTTCTACCGCCAGCTCTGCAGCTGTTATGCCAATATCTATGAAAACAGCAGATGAAAAATTAGGGGTATCCTCTAATATTAGTGATTTTGTTATTCCTGTTGGAGCAACAATAAATATGGATGGTACTGCTCTATTTCAATGTGTGACTACCTTATTCATGGCACAAGCTTATGGCATTGAGCTATCAGTAATAAACTTAATATTAATCACCACTACAGTTGTAGCCGCGTCAATCGGAACACCTGCCATTCCAGGAGGAGGTGTCATCATTCTTGCATCAGTGCTACAGAGTGCAGGAATTCCAATAGATGGACTGATTATTATTATTGGTATAGATAGAATTTTAGGAATGTTTAGAACAGCAGTTAATGTGACCGGAGACCTAACTGCAAGCGTAATTTTTAATAAATTTTATGGATCGGATAAACAATAAAACATTTGCCAACAAAGAACTGAGTTAAAAAACAAGTCTATTTAGCATAATTTAGAAACAAAATTTTCATCATAAGGTATTCCTGATTTAGCAATAGCAAAAGCTTGTTTTAATAATTTATTTGCAACAGCAATTAATGCTAATTTCTTGCTTTTTCCTTTGTTTACAATTCGCTCATAGATTTCTCTACACGCTTTGTTATGTTTACATGCTGAAAAAGCACATAAGAAAAGTAAATTTCTAAGTTTTCTATTTCCTACTTTACTAATCCTACTTCTTCCTCGAACACTACTACCAGACTCTCTTATTGTTGGAGTAATCCCTGCATAGCTACACAATTGTTTCGAGTTTTCAAATTTTGAAAACCCATCAGTAATTACAATCAAAAATAACGCTGTTTTGACTCCCATTCCTGGAATGCTTTTTAATAGTGTTAACTGCTTTTGTTGATCTTGTTTTACCAAGTTTAACAAAAGTTGTTCAATCTCTTTAATTTCCTTGTTTAAATGTTTTAAATTTCGCTTTAAAGAACGAAACACATACTTTGATGGAATACCTAGTACTTCTTCTCCATGCAACTTGTTCTTTGTTGCTGTTCGTTTCTTTAAATAGTTGTCTAACAAACGAAATAACTGCAAACACTCACTTTGAACATCGGTTAAAGCTGTATACAATGGAACTTCATTCATTTTACCATATTCACAAATAGCCTTAGCATCACTTTTATCTGTTTTGACCTTAGCCAGTTTCATTTGAATAAAACGCTTTACCGATAATGGGTTTACAACAGATACTAACACCTTTTGTTTGTATAAGTATTGTGATAATCGATAATGATAATAACCCGTTGCTTCCATTACAACCAAGGCTCCTTTGGAGATACTACCTTTAAGTGATTTAAAGCCTTTGGCATCATTGCTATATTTAACATGACCTTTTGAAATACTGTAAACATCAAACACATCTTTACTGATGTCAACTCCATAAATTTCTGTATATTTACTCATAAGAATTTCTTTATGAAAGAACTAACTACTGGCGTTTCAACAACTTAAAATCGAGATCTAAAAGTCTCACAGAACTGAACGAAATCTAAGTAGTAAAAGAGAGAGGATTATCAATGTTGACGGAATCTAGGTTCCAACGTATAAATTAACCTTAATTCTCTCTTTTGTTCTTTCTTGTTATTTATTAAATATAAGAGATTGTAAACTTAAGATGTATATAGCAAATAGGGCGTTCGGTGGTTTACGAAAGTTCAGTGCTATTTACCAACTCCGCCAAATCGTTGATTTGGCTTTTAAGAATGAATAAATTAAAAACAAAATACAACGTTTTGGCTCAGTCCAAACTCGAAAGTTTATCGCTTTCTTCTGCCCTACTTGCCATATACTAAGCGTTAGGCACAATATTGACCCGTCCTGAAATATGTATAC
>JAGLKH010000139.1 GCA_023141985.1 Flavobacteriaceae bacterium
AGTTTTTAGCAAAGCGAAAACGGTATGCAAGTTTATTCAAATTAAGGAAGAACGATTATAAAGCCTGGGCAAAAGGTTTGCGGCAAGCAGGTTATGCAACCGATAAAAAGTATCCGCAAAAATTAATAAGTTTAATTGAGCGATATGAGTTGTATCAATACGATAAAGAAGTTTTAGGAAAAAGATATAAAGAAGTTAAAATAGAAAATATTACTCATAAAGTTGTAAAAGGAGATACTTTATATTCGCTATCACGAAAATATAAGACTTCGGTTGATGCGATAAAAAGCACCAATAATCTAGTATCAAATAATTTAAAAATCGACCAAATTCTTATAATAAAATCTAATTAAAGCATGATTTATAAAAGAAGTAGTGCATTATTTGCACAAGCCGAAAAAGTGATTCCCGGAGGAGTTAACTCTCCTGTAAGAGCGTTTAAAGCAGTTGGAGGAACTCCAATTTTTGTAACCAAAGCTAAAGGGGCTTACTTATATGATGAAGATGGAAATCGGTTAATAGACTACATCAATTCTTGGGGGCCAATGTTATTAGGTCATGCCTATGAACCCGTTGTAAATGCTGTAATTAATAAAGCAAAAAAAGGAACCTCTTTTGGAATGCCAACCCAAATTGAAACACAGATTGCAAAATTGGCAGTATCGATGGTTCCAAATATTGATAAAATCCGATTTGTAAATTCTGGTACCGAAGCCTGTATGAGTGCTGTGCGTCTGGCTAGAGGTTATACAGGAAAAGACAAGATTATAAAATTCGCAGGATGTTATCATGGACATAGCGATTCCTTTTTAATTCAAGCAGGGAGTGGTGCTGTAACTTTTGGTAGCCCAAATAGTCCGGGTGTTACTCAAGGCACAGCCAAAGACACCTTACTCGCAAGATATAATGATATTGAAAATGTAAAACAATTAATAGAAGCAAATACCAACGAAATTGCTTGTATTATTTTGGAGCCTGTTGCAGGAAATATGGGTTGTATTCCTCCTAAAGATGGATTTTTGCAAGAATTAAGAACCTTGTGTGATACACATAACATTCTTTTAATTTTTGATGAAGTAATGACAGGCTTTCGTTTGGCGAAAGGTGGTGCCCAGGAGCTTTATAACATTAATGCAGATATTGTTTGCTTCGGAAAAGTTATAGGAGGAGGTTTGCCTGTTGGTGCTTTTGCTGCTCGTAACGAAATAATGAACCGTTTAGCACCTTTAGGGCCAGTATATCAAGCAGGAACATTAAGTGGAAATCCTTTAGCAATGGCTGCTGGTTTAGCAATGTTAACTGAGATAAATAATGATTCAGAATTGTTTAATCGTTTAGCTGAAAAAACAGCGTATTTGCATAAAGGATTTACCAAAGTTTTAAATGAAAACAATATTTCACATACAATAAATAGAGCAGGTTCTATGATTTCTATTCACTTTGCAAAAGATGAAGTTGTAGATTTTGAATCTTCAGCTAAAGGGAATAACGAAACCTTTAAAAAATTCTTTCATGGATTATTAAATGAAGGTATTTATATTGCGCCCAGTGCATTTGAAACCTGGTTTATAACAGATGCTTTATCGTATGATGATTTAGATAAAACTATTGCAGCAGTAGAAACTGTTGCCAAAAAGTTATTGTAGAACTCATCTTGACTTTTTATGATTGACTGCAAAACCACCATTTTGTCCTCATATTTCATCTTTTTATTACTTCGTAACTCTGCTATGAAGTGCAAAAAAGTCTTCATCTGAGAACAAAAGCCTGATTTTTCGCCTTAATAAAAAAAGTCAAGATGAGTTCGTAAGAAAAAGGCATTGTTATAAAAACACAATGCCTTTTCAAAAAACTAACCAAACTAACCAACTATTAGGATTTTTTACGTCCTTGTTTTTTTTGCATTCCACTTTTTCGCTTATTGGATTGCCCTTTTTTTCGTTTATGAATTTGATTTCTCTCAAATTTTTCAAATTGTTCTTTAGAGAGAATACGTTTCATTTCTTTTTTATTAGAAATTTG
>JAGLKH010000014.1 GCA_023141985.1 Flavobacteriaceae bacterium
CCAATGACATTGCATGAAGCACTGGAAACCACAAAAATTCATTCTGTAGTTGGTCGTGTTAAAGAGCATGCAGGACTTATGGCACAGAGACCTTTTCGTTCGCCACATCACACAATTAGTGATGTAGCACTCGTAGGAGGAGGTGCCTATCCACAGCCTGGAGAAATATCATTATCACATAATGGTGTATTATTTTTAGATGAATTACCAGAATTTAAACGAGGCGTTCTAGAAGTGATGCGTCAACCTTTAGAAGATAGAGAAGTTACTATTTCTCGCGCAAAATTTACGGTTACTTATCCGTCGTCATTTATGTTGGTTGCCAGTATGAATCCAAGTCCGGGAGGTTATTTTAACGATCCAGATGCTCCGGTAACTTCTTCTCCTGCTGAGATGCAACGCTATTTGAGTAAGGTTTCCGGCCCTCTTTTAGATCGCATCGATATTCATATTGAAGTCACACCTGTACCTTTTGAAAAATTATCAGAAGAACGAAAAGGAGAATCTTCAATTGATATTAGAAAACGTGTTACCGCAGCAAGAGATATTCAAACAAAACGTTTTGAAAATTCAGATATAGTACATTATAATGCACAAATGAATACAAAGCAAATTCGTAAACATTGTGTGCTTGATGAAGCATCAAAATCATTACTTAAAACTGCAATGGAAAGATTAAATCTTTCGGCAAGAGCTTACGATCGCATTTTAAAAGTATCACGCACCATTGCAGATATAGAAGGTGTAGAGCATATTAATGGTAATCACATTAGTGAAGCGATTCAATATAGAAGTCTGGATAGAGAAGGTTGGTTGGGATAACAACTTCCTGCGAAGGCAGGAATCTGTTTTTAATAAAAGATTATGATTGATAAAATAGAATTAGGAGATGTTAATTAAGTTAGAAAACGTTATTAATTGTTTCATGTGTTTATATTTATTGTTTTTTAACGGTCACATGCCTGCATACCGTAGTGACGGTATTTCGGCACGCAGGCATGCAGTTCGCTATTAATCATTCCCTTTGGTGATAAAAATTTTAACATGCTCGTTTCATTTATTAAAAATAGTATAAAGAACTCAAACAAATAATGATTAAAAACTGGTTTAAAAATATTGGCCCAGGACCTTTAGTAGCTGCTGCTTTTATTGGCCCGGGAACTGTAACACTGTGTACAATTGCTGGAGTGAGTTTTGGTTACGCTTTGCTTTGGGCAATGGTATTATCAATAATGGCAACCATTATATTGCAAGAAATGTCTGCCAGATTGGGTATTATCTCTCAAAAAGGCTTATCAGAAATTATTAGAACAGAAATTAAGAACCCAATTTTTAGAGGGTTAGCAATCTTACTTATCCTATCCGCTATTGTGATTGGAAATGCAGCTTACGAAGCTGGAAATATTAGCGGTGGTGTTTTGGGTTTAGAAACTATTATAGGAAATCCTAAACTGGAGATAAGTGGGTTTTATATTAATTTTTTAAGTATTTCTATAGGTGTTATAGCTTTTGTTTTACTTTACATCGGTAACTACAAAGTGCTCGAAAAAGCGTTGGTATCACTCGTAATCCTTATGAGTGTTGCCTTTTTAATTACAGCTGTTATAACCAAACCTAATATTGCCGAAATCTTTAAAGGTGTTTTTATTCCGAAATTCCCTAATGATAGTATTTTAACTATTATTGGATTAATAGGAACAACCGTTGTGCCATATAATCTCTTTTTACATGCTTCGCTTGTTAAAGAAAAATGGCATGATGAATCCGATTTAAAATTTGCAAGAAAAGATACTATAGTTGCTGTTATTTTAGGAGGAATTGTATCGATGTGTATTATTATTTCTGCAACTGCTTTTCAGGCACAAGAGATTAATAACGCTGCAGATTTAGCTAAAGGGTTGGAGCCTTTATTTGGTAGTTTTGCTAAGTACTTTTTAGCTATTGGTTTGTTTGCAGCAGGAATTACAAGTGCAATCACTGCACCTTTGGCAGCAGCCTATGTGGCTACTGGTTGTTTAGGGTGGAAGTATAATATGCGTTCAAAAAAATTTAGAAGCGTTTGGATGTTTATTTTATTTTTAGGTGTGCTATTTTCGTCACTTAATATAAAACCAATTGAAATTATTAAATTTGCACAAGTGGCAAATGGTATCTTATTACCTGTAATCGCAGGATTTTTACTTTGGATTATGAATAAGTCTTCAATTTTAGGTAAATATCGTAACAGTAAAACTCAAAACAGTTTTGGATTTATTATTCTTGCAATAACTATATTTTTAGGTTTAAAAAGTATTTTAAAAGTATTTAATCTTTTATAATGTTACAAAAAATAGACATTAATGTCGATGTTGGCGAAGGTGTTAATAACGAATCACAATTAATGCCATATATATCTTCTTGTAATATTGCATGTGGTGGCCATGCAGGAGACTTATCAACAATACGGACTGTTGTAAGACTTGCTAAACAATATAGAGTAAAGATTGGTGCACATCCCTCTTTTCCTGATAAAGATAATTTTGGGCGACAGAAAATGGACATCTCTTATTCAAGACTTTATAAATCGATTAGAGAGCAGGTTAATATTTTAATGAAAATTTTAAGAGATGAAAATGCAACTTTAAATCATATAAAGCCTCATGGTGCATTATATAATCTTGCTGCAACTGATAAATCTACAGCAACAGTTATTATTGAAGCAATAAAAAGTATCTCTCTTCCCATTAAGCTCTACGTACCTTATAATTCTGTTATTGCTGAACTAGCTATTATTGAAAATATTCCTATTGTTTATGAAGCATTTGCAGATAGAAATTATAATGATGATTTGACCTTAGTTTCAAGAAATGAGAAGAATGCAATAATTTCTGATTCCGATGAAATGTTTAATCATGTTCTTAGAATGATTAAACAGCAAAAAGTGAAAACTATAAATGGAGTGGAAGTTAAGATAATTGCACATACATTTTGTGTTCATGGAGATAATCCAAAAGCTGTAAATTTAATTAGAGATTTAAAAGAAAAATTAGAACAACTTCATATTAATATTGAATAGATATTTTGAGTAATTTTCAACTCACATATAAGCAGTATGGCGAACATTCTATTTTAGTAGAATGGCCATCAAAAATTGATAAAAAAACTATTGATGATGTTATATTCTTTAAAGAAAAACTTGAAAGATCACTATTTAAAGATATAATTGAGATAAAGTCAGCATACAACTCGATATTAATAAGTTATGTTATAACAATAGATAATATCTATAACAAAATATCAATGCTAAAAGACATATATTCGTCTGAAATTAATATACTTTCTAAACCATCGACGCTCTGGAAAATTCCAGTCTGTTATGATAATAAATTTGCTTTGGATTTGGATGAAATTTCGTTAGAAAAAAAGATTTCAAAACAAGATATTATTGCTCTACATTCCGAAGCCATTTACACTATTTTTTTTATTGGTTTTTTACCTGGTTTTTTATATTTAGGAGGTCTGAATGACACCATCAGTTTTCCAAGAAAATCAAATCCTCGATTGCATATCGACAAAGGATCTGTTGCTATTGGAGGTAAACAAACAGGAGTTTACCCTTGTAAAAGCCCTGGAGGATGGAATATAATTGGGAATTCTCCTATTAATTTCTTTGATATTGCTAAAAGCCCTCCATGTTTTGCTAAACCTGGTGATAAAATTCAATTTTATCCAATTACATTAAAGATGCATAGTGATATAACAACTTTAGTAAACGCAGGAGTTTTTCAGATAGAAAGTGAGGTACTACATGGTTAAAGTTATAAAAGCTGGCTTTTATTCAACTATTCAAGATTTTGGCCGAATTGGATTTCAGAAATATGGAGTTCCAGTTTCAGGTGTAATGGATTGTTATTCAGCACAAATAGCTAATGCTTTACTCGATAACGATGAAAATGATGCAATTCTTGAAATTGCTATGACTGGACCAACGCTTCAATTTAACAGCCATACTTTTATTTGTATTTCAGGAGCTGATCTATCACCAAAATTGAATAACAAACCGATTAAACTAAATCGTGCTTTAAAAATTAAAAAGAATGATATTGTTTCCTTTGATAAACATAATTATGGTTTTAGATGTTATTTGTCTGTTTCCGGTGGCTTTCAAACTGAAACAGTTATGAATAGTAGGAGTATGTACAAAGGTATTACCTCACAATTTATACTATCTGAAAATGATGAAATATCGATTTTGGAGAACTCAACTCCTATAGAAGAAACTAATTCTTCAATAAGAATGGATGTTGATCATTTCATTTCCAAAGAAATAGAAGTATTTAAAGGCCCGGAATTTGATTTTCTAACTAAAGCCCAACAAAAAAGATTGCTATTGGATGTGTTTACGATTTCTAATGATAATAATAGAATGGCATATCAGCTTGATGAAACTTTAGGGAATAGATTGAAACCTATTATAACATCTTTAGTTTTACCGGGGACAGTCCAGCTAACACCTTCAGGAAAACTTATAGTTTTAATGAGAGATTGCCAAACTACTGGTGGCTACCCAAGAGTATTACAGTTAAGCGAAGCTGCTATAAATAAATTATCTCAAAAGTTTACTGGAAATAAAATTCATTTTAAAATGAAATAATAGTTTCATTAAAAATATTTTAAAAAGAGTTTTATAAGCTTTATTTTGCCTTTATAAGGTGCATAACGCAACGGAATATCTAACCAATTCCCTTTTTTTACAACTGCTTTTTTATGAGAGAAGGTGTCAAAAGTGCGTTTGCCATGATAGGCACCAATACCACTATGCCCAACGCCTCCAAAAGGTAATCTATGGTTTGAAAAGTGAATAACAGTATCATTTATGGTGCCACCACCAAAAGAATATGTCGAGATCATTTTTTTTACGAATGTACTGTTAGTACTAAATACATATAATGATAATGGTTTGTTATACTTAGAGATAATAGCATTGATGTCGTCTTCGTTGCTATAGCTTAAAACAGGGAGAATTGGGCCAAAAATTTCACCTTTCATAATTTCACTATTCAAGCCTGGATTATCTATAACAGTTGGTGAAATGTACAACTCACTTGCATTTGTTTTTCCGCCAATAACTATAGTTTCGTTTTGTAGCATAGTTGCCAAACGATTAAAATTCCTCTCATTTACTATTCTGGCAAGATCTTTTGATTGTTCAGGGTTTTTGGTGTAAGCCAATTCAATTTCAAATTGTAATGCGTTGATAAATTGTTGTTTTACCGAATTATGAATAAGTACATAGTCTGCAGCAATACATGTTTGACCAGCATTAAAAAATTTTCCCCAAACGATACGTCTGGCTGCTAATTTTATATTGGCAGTTTCATCAATGATACAAGGGTTTTTTCCTCCAAGTTCTAAGGTTGTAGGAGTTAAATGTTCAGCAGCAGCTTTTGCAACAATTTTACCAACAGCAACACTTCCTGTAAAGAAAATATAATCCCAACCTTTCGATAAAAGTTCTTGTGCAATGGCTGCATCTCCTTGTATAATGGTAACATGTTCAGGACTAAAAGCAGCCGTAATAATATCTTCCATTATTTTTGAAGTATGTGGTGTAAGTTCGCTAGGTTTTAATACTACAGTGTTTCCTGCAGCAACAGCTCCAATTAAAGGAGATAATGCTAATTG
>JAGLKH010000140.1 GCA_023141985.1 Flavobacteriaceae bacterium
ATATTCTTGATGAAGATAAAGTAGCTAAAACAATGCATCATTAATTTAATTAGTGATTATAAAAAACAACAAATTAAGTAAAGTCCTAAATCAATTCGAAGAATTGAACCTTGAAATGCAGAAATAATGAACGAAGGAATGAAGATGCAAAGCGAAGCTTTAAGCACGAAATTCCGAAAGAGAATGATGCGAAGCAATTTCCTCATTTCAATATGATTTTTTGGTTCGTTTTGTATCAAGACAAAATGAACAGAAGAAAAAAAAGAAATAAGTATGAGTGACAAAAAAAATGAGATTCCTGCTTCCGCAGGAAGTAACGTAACACCAAGAGGCGCCTATCCACACACAAAACGTGCAGGCGATTTTATTTTTGTATCAGGAACCAGTTCACGAAGAGCAGACAATAGTTTTGCCGGTGTTGAATTAGTTGACGAAATGGGAACCAAACGATTGGATATTAAAGCACAAACAAGAGCTGTTTTAGATAATATTGCAGCAAACCTTGAAAAAGAAGGAGCAACTTTAGCTGATGTTATAGACGTAACGTCTTTTTTAGTGAATATGAATGATTTTGCCGGTTATAACGAAGCTTATGCCGAATATTTTAATGCAGAAACTGGACCAGCAAGAACCACAGTTGCAGTACACCAATTACCTCACCCTGATTTGGTGGTGGAAATTAAAGTAATGGCTTATAAACCAATTTGAATTAAAAAGATCCTGAAACAAGTTCAGGATGACAAAAATGGAAAAGGTAAAAAACTACATAAACGGGAAATTCCACAATCCATTACAAGATAATTGGATAGAAAACTACTGTCCGGCAAATGGAGATGTGTATGGCCTAATACCAAACTCAAGCAAAGATGATGTTGAAAACGCTTACATTGCTGCAAAATCTGCTTTCCCTACATGGTCACAAACCACTTTGGAAGAACGTAGCAGAATCCTTATAAAAATTTCAGAATTGCTTGAAGCCAACTTACAGCGTTTCGCAGAAGCCGAAAGTAAAGACAATGGGAAACCAATTAGTTTAGCTAAATCTGTAGATATTCCAAGAGCAGCAAGTAATTTTCGCTTTTTTGGAAATGCCATTACACAGTTTTCCAGTGAAAGTTATGAAAGTGTAGGTAAAAATGCAGTGAATTACACTTTACGTCAACCTATTGGTGTTGTTGGTTGTATTTCTCCCTGGAACCTTCCTCTTTATCTGTTTACCTGGAAAATCGCTCCAGCCATTGCAGCAGGAAACTGTATAGTTGCTAAACCCAGTGAAGTTACTCCAATGACAGCTTTCCTTTTAGGAGAAATCTGCAATGAAGCTGGTTTACCAAAAGGCGTGTTAAATATTGTACATGGTCTAGGGACTTCAACAGGACAAGCCATTGTAGAGCATCCAGATATTAAAGCCATTTCGTTTACAGGAGGAACCGCAACAGGAGCTCATATTGCCAAAGTAGCAGCTCCAATGTTTAAGAAGTTATCTTTAGAGCTAGGTGGTAAAAACCCAAATATCATTTTTGCAGATTGCGATTATGATGATATGTTAAACACAACTGTTCGTTCATCATTTGCCAATCAAGGTCAGATTTGTTTGTGTGGTAGTCGCATTTTTGTTGAAGCTTCTATTTATGATAAATTCAAAACCGATTTTGTTAAAAAAGTAAAACAGCTTAAAGTTGGACACCCTTCAAACAATGATACTAATATTGGAGCATTAGTTTCAAAACCACATCTGGAAAAAGTAATGAGTTATATAAACATTGCTAAAAAGGAAAACGGAAAAATACTTTGTGGTGGAAATAAAGTCACTGTTAAAGGATTCGAAAACGGCTATTATTTAGAACCAACAGTTATTGAAGTACAAACTGATGAATGTAGAATAAACCAAGAAGAAGTTTTTGGTCCGGTAGTGACGATTATGACATTTAATACTGAAGAAGATGTCTTGAAAATGGCAAACAAAGTAAAATATGGTTTATCAGCAACACTTTGGACAAATAGCCTAAAACGCACGATGCGAATGAGCAACCAATTACAAGCTGGAATTGTTTGGGTAAACACGTGGATGATGCGTGATTTACGGACGCCTTTTGGAGGCGTAAAAGCATCAGGTGTTGGTCGCGAAGGTGGTTTTGAAGCCTTGCGGTTTTTTACTGAGGCGAAGAATGTGTGTATAAAATATTAGCCCATCTTCTCCTCTCTTCGGCTCGCCCATTGCATTTGCAATGTCGTCCAAAGGGAAGAGACTTGGGCTGAAAATAATTATTAATAATAACTAAAATTAATCCCCTTCCCTTTGGGAAGGGTTAGGGATGGGCTTATGAATTTAAACTTAAACAACAAAAATGCTCTTGTATGTGGAAGCACTGCAGGAATCGGTAAAGCAACTGCAATGGCTTTAGCTGCCGAAGGCGTTAACGTGACACTTGTGGCAAGAAACGAAGACAAATTAAAACAAGTCCTTTCTGAATTGCCACAACAAAGAAATCACAACTATATAGTTGCAGATTTTTCAAATCCAATCGAACTCAAAGAAAAAGTATCTTCTTTCATTAATGAATATCATGGGTTTCATATCCTTATCAACAATACTGGTGGCCCAAAAGGCGGTCCAGTATTTTCTGCTCATATCGAAGATTTTGAAAATGCCTTTACACAACATTTAAAATGTAATCATATATTAG
>JAGLKH010000141.1 GCA_023141985.1 Flavobacteriaceae bacterium
ACTATTCGTGGTGCAGTTGCGAATTGGAGTAAAACTTTGGCCAATGAATTAGGTCAGTTTGGAATTACTGTAAATAATGTACTTCCAGGTGCTACTGAGACTGAACGTTTGGCGGAAATAATAAAAAACAAATCATCAAAAATGGGTGTTTCAGAAGAGGATGTTTCCAATGCTATGAAAAATACTGTGCCGGCAAAACGCTTTGCTAAACCTGAAGAAACAGCCAATGCTGTTACCTTTTTAGCAAGTCAAGCTGCAAGTTACATCAACGGAATTAACCTTCCTGTTGATGGCGGACGAACAAAATCTTTGTAGGCTCACCCCAACCCTCCCAAAAGGGAGGGAATAAATTCAATGAATTATATTATCTTTATTACCAAATACTGACTACATAAAATAAACGTTTAACAACAACTCAAATTCCCGCTTTGAGTTTCTCCCTTTTGGGGAGATTAAGAGGGGCTTATTATGAGCAAATTAGTTTCACCTTTAAATTTTAAAGATTGGATTAATGAAAATCGACATTTATTAAAACCTCCTGTTGGGAATAAAGTGGTTTGGAAAGATGGTGATTTTATTATCATGGTTGTTGGTGGACCAAACAACAGAAAAGATTATCATTACAATGAAACACCAGAATTTTTCTATCAGGTGGAAGGTGATATGGTTTTGAAAATTATGGACAAAGGCAATCCAAAAGATGTTCATATTAAGGAAGGTGATATTTATTTATTGCCTCCAAAAGTGCCGCATTCACCTCAACGAGGTACAAACACTATAGGTCTGGTTATTGAATATCCTCGTAAAAAAAAGATGAAAGATGCCTTAGAATGGTATTGTAAAAGTTGCAATCATCAACTATACAGAAAGAAATTCAAATTAGACGATATTGAAACTGATATGCCCGGAATTTTTGACAAGTATTATGGAAGTGAAAAGAAACGTACCTGCAAAAAATGTAGTACTATTATGGAGCCACCACAAAAATTGTGACATATAAATGTTAAATTTAAAATAAATAATTAAAATGTCATTTTGAATGAAATGAAGAATCTTAATAAAGAGATGCTTCGACTGCGCTCAGCATGACAGTATAGAATATGAAACCTAAACTTCGCATAAACGGTCATTCACATCTTTTACCTTATCCAGAGGAAATTCCTCAGTTCATGAAAGACAAGGAAATTTTTTGGGTAGATGAGGATCGTAAATTTATGCTTCAAAAAGATTGGAAGCGTCCTGTTACTGATTCTAGT
The DNA here is from genome assembly GCA_023141985.1 of Flavobacteriaceae bacterium. Classification (GTDB taxonomy): domain Bacteria; phylum Bacteroidota; class Bacteroidia; order Flavobacteriales; family Flavobacteriaceae; genus PRS1. Next base: position 1,257 of record JAGLKH010000141.1, read on the forward strand.
TTCTTCTTAGACGAAAAATTAGAATGGATGGAACGTTACAATATAGACCACGCCGTAGTTTTAAACTTATCTCAACTATATGGTAATGGCTTACGAGTGGAAGAAATGAAGCAAGCGCTTCGTTTTCAAAACGATTTTAATGCCAAAGTACAACAGGATCATCCAAGTAAATTCACCTGTGGTTTTGTGGTTCATCCTGGTTTTGTAAAAGGTGCTTGCTGGGAAATTGAACGCTGTGTAGAAGAATTAGGTATGCAACTTTTATGCTTACCAACACATTATATGGATACTATAGGAACTTGGCGCTGTATTTTTGATGAAGAAAACGAACCTATTTTTGAGTTGGCAAGTAAATATAATTTGGCTGTAGAAATTCATCCTTACGATGGTGAAAAATTTATAAAATTAGAAAATATATCTTGGCGTTTTCATTTAATTTGGATGTTGGCCCAATGTGCTGATGCTTATCATTTTTTAACTTTAAATGGCTACCAGGAGAAATTTCCAAATATGAGAACTTGTTTTGCTCATGGAGGCCAATTAGCGCAAATAAATCTTGGGCGGCGTATTCAAGGATTTGATGGTAGACCAGATTTGTTTGTAGGGCAGCATCATCCAAGAAAAGCCGTTGGGCACAAAAATATTTTCTTCGATACGTTGGTACACGATACTGGCTCTCTTAAACTATTAGTAGAGAATCAAGGGTCTAAACAAGTACTTATGGGATTAGATGATCCTTATCCATTGGGAGAAATGGAAAGTGAATCACAGTCATCTTATCCTGGGAAAATATTAGATTTAGCCATAGAACGCGACATAATAAACCAAAATGAGTATCATGCTATTTGGGATGATAATGTCATACAATGGTTGTGTGGTGATGATGAATCTGCTAAACAGAAGTTAATTACTAGAATATTAAAAAATTAAAAAAACCTCACAGGTTTTTAAAACCTGTGAGGTTTGCTACATTATGCAACTTATACCTAAAGAATTAGACGATTATGTGGTAAAACACTCGGAAGACGAGCCAGAATTATTACAGCAACTTAACAGAGAAACGTATCAAAAAATACTGCAACCACGTATGTTAAGTGGCCACTTTCAGGGCAGAGTTTTAAGCATGATTTCCAAATTAGTAAACCCTAAAAATATATTAGAGATTGGTACTTATACAGGCTATTCTGCCTTATGTTTAGCAGAAGGCATGCAAAGTGATGGTGAATTACATACCATAGATATTGATGAAGAACTGTATAATTTTCAGCGTAAATATTTTGATAAATCTAAGTTTGGGCAACAAATTCATCAACATCTTGGAAATGCATTAGAGATTATCCCTAATCTTGATAAAACTTTCGATCTTATTTTTATTGATGCAGATAAAGAAAATTATTCAAACTACTTTAATTGTGTTATAGATAAATTAAATTCTGGAGGTATTATACTTTCTGATAATGTACTTTGGAGTGGCAAAGTAATTGAAGCATTTCAACCTGATGACACCTCTACTAAAGCTCTAATAGAATACAATACTTTACTAAAAAATGATGAGAGAATAGAAACGGTATTACTCCCTATTCGTGATGGATTAACAATTAGCAGAAAAATATAGATTCCCTTCTTCAAGGGAATGACACAAAACTTAAAAATTATAGTTTACGCCTTACAGAACCTGTAAAATCTTCAATATTATCTTTTACTTTATTTATTTCTTTAGTGATGTCCTTGGTCACATCAGTATCAATACCATGCTTTTCGGCACTTTTAGTAATTTCGTGCTTTATATCGTTGGTAGCATTTTTAAGAGTACGCATGCCTTTTCCGAGGCCACGAGCTATTTCTGGAATTTTGTCTGCACCAAAAACCATAACAACTATAAATAGTATTACTGTTATCTCTGCGCCGCTAATAAATAAGAATGTTGCTTGTTGTATCACATTACAAATATAGTGGTAAGTTTTATTAGAATAAAAAAACCGACTTAAAAAAGTCGATTTTTAATATTTTTTTTAATTACTAATCCTTAATCTTCTGTTTAAAAATGTCAAATTCTTTTTGTTTAACTTCTTTTGGCCAAGAATTATTTGAAGTATCAATATCAGCGGTTTCTAAATTTGGATCAACTTTAATTCCTATAATTTCTTTATCAGAAGGAATTGATTTGCTTACTTCATTATCATTTAGTCTCCAAATTTGTGCTGGATATGTTTCTGTATTAGTTGTTCCGTCTGCATAAGTATATTCTACAATTATTGGCATCACTAAGCCACCAGGCTTTTCAAAAGTAACGCTATAAAAATATTTTGGAGCCTTCATATTTTCACGCTCTTCTTTTGTAAAATTATCCATTAAATATTCTTTAAGTGTTGGTGAATTATCTGTTGGAGTACCTTTTTTCATATCTTCAGTAAAATCGTCACTACCTTCTTCAACAAAATACACAAAAGTGTTTGGATCCATTCCGTAACGTCTAGCTATACGTTTTCCATATTCATTAGGTGTAGATGAAACATAATATTTTTTAACGCTTTTAACACCAATATCTACATAATTTGTAGAATAAAACCAGCCTCTCCAATACCAATCTAAATCGAATGCAGATGCATCTTCCATGGTACGGAAGAAATCTTCTGGAGTTGGGTGTTTAAACATCCAACGATGTGTATATTCTTTAAATGCATAATCAAATAACTCACGCCCCATTACTGTTTCTCTTAAAATATTAAGAGCTGTAGCTGGTTTTCCATAAGCGTTATTACCAAATTGATGAACATTTAGCCCTTTACTCATTATTGGTGAAATAAAATCTTGATCTCCTCCCATATAAGGTACAATATTGGCTGCTGGCCCACGACGTGAAGGATATGCTGTTTGCCCTTCGGACAAAGCTGCTGGATACCATTCTCCAAAATCCTGTTCGGCTACATATTGCAAAAATGTATTTAATCCTTCATCCATCCATGTCCACTGTCGTTCATCACTATTTACAATCATAGGAAAAAAGTTATGGCCAACTTCATGAATAATAACACTCATCATTCCAAATTTTGTTCTATCGCTATAGTTACCTTCGGCGTCTGGCCGTCCAAAATTGTAGCAAATCATTGGGTATTCCATTCCCATTGGAGCGTGAACGGAAATAGCTTTATGATAAGGATAATCAAATGTCATTCTGGAATAAGATTTTAATGTACTGGCTACTGTTTTAGTTGACCAATCTCCCCAAAGTGGGTTTCCTTCTTTAGAATATAAAGAAACTGCCATTACATTTGTTTCTCCAATTTTAACTGCCATCATATCCCAAATAAATTTTCTTGATGTAGCAAATCCAAAATCACGAACATTCTCGGCATATAATTTCCAGGTTTTTGTAGAAGTACTTTTTTTCTCTTCAGCAATTTCGGCTTCTTCTTGTGTCACAATTACTACTGGCTTATCAAAAGACTTTTTAGCCTGCTCATAACGTTTCATCATATCTTTTGAAAAGATTTCTTTCCTATTCATTAGTTTTCCTGTTCCATCTAAAATATGATCGTCCGGCACTGTAATGTTTACTTCAAAATTTCCAAAAGGCAATGCAAATTCGTCACGTCCCCAAAATTGAGAATTTTGCCAACCTTCTACATCACTATAAACTGCCATTCTTGGATAAAACTGTGCTATCACATAAATTCTATTATCATTTTCTGAAAAATATTCGTATCCTGAACGTCCTCCATCTTTAACATGATCATTAATGTTATACCACCATTTAATTGAGAAAGAAAACTGCTTTCCAGATTTTAATACATTAGGTAATTCTATACGCATCATGGTTCTATTAATCATATGCTGTAACGGTTTCCCATTGGAGTCTTTAACTTCTTGTATATGGAAACCTCCATCAAATCTATCTTTCATATAAGTAGAAGTAAAAGTAGACGCCCGTTGTGCTAGAGTAATTTCTTGTATTAAAGGTGTTTTAGAGTCTTTTGCTCTCATATTTTGGTCTAACTGAACCCAAAGATATTTCAATTCGTCTGGTGAATTATTGGTATATGTTATAGTTTCATTACCAGATAATTTTGCCTTAATATCATCAATTACAATATCCATTCTATAATCGGCTTGTTGCTGATAATATGCTGGGCCTGGTGCTCCAGATGCAGTTCTATACATATTTGGTGTAGAAAACTCTTCATACATTTGTTTGAATTTGTTTTCATTATTATGTCCTGATTTTCGTTCTGGTTGTTCTTGATTTTGCGCAAATACATTAACAGAAACAAATACTATTGAGAATAGTAAATATTTAATATTTTTCATTATGAAGTTATGTGATTTATTAATCACGAAAAATACTCAAATTATAGAGTAATACTTAGTTCTATTAAAAATTTAACAAACCTTTATCATTTTCTTTTATTAGTATAAAACTCTTTTTTTTGGTGTTTATATTTGTACGAATAATGTTTTGTTGTTCCGAATTTAAATCGAACAAAACAGCATTTATAATTTCTAAAGATTTAATGCTTTCTACATTCTCAATTTCCAAATAGCAAATCATAACATCGTTATCGTATTCTTTTCCTAAAAAAATAATTTTTGAATCAATGTCGTTAATTTTAATATTGATTTTAGATTTTAGATACTTTGAAACATAATCTTTTATCTGTTCGTTATCATCATTTTCTGAAAGTGTTATGTTTTCGTTATAACGTTCTCTTAAAATTTTCTCAAAATCATCTATAAAAATTCTACTAATAATTTGAACTGCTTGTTTTTCTTTTACATACTCTATTTGTGTTAGACTTGTATGAAATTCATGTGCTGTTGTAAATGCAAGTATTGGTAGTGCAATTATTACAAAAATGGTTTTAATAATGTTCATGATATTGTTTTATAATGGTAAATGTAGTATTTGTTTCAAAAAGCATTCCAAAAAAAAAGCAGTTAATACATTATTCTTTTCCACTCTTATTTTTTTTAAATACTATACTTTGGCTAATTAAGAATTCTAAAAACTGTAATTCATTCCCATCTTCCATCAGGTTTTTATCAAATCCATTATCTTCAACAAAAGATACAAACTCATCCACACTATCTTTAGGAATGTTTAGATTCTTTTTAAGATATGATAAGGAATATTTAGTTGTTAAACTATTGTAAGATTGAACCTCATCAATAGAATTTTTATTTTTACCATTAAAAATTGGTTTTAATAAGATTCCAATAATTGCAACAAAATCAACTCCATTATAATAACTCCCCTCTTCCATAGCCATGTTTACAACTTCAGATTTATAATCTTCAGTAAACTCATACTCATCCATATTTTGAATTCCGAAATAAAGTGCATCTAAGTCTGGATTAAATGTTTTTACACTCTCCAAATCAACTGTAAGATTACCGGTAAGACCATAGGGTAGAATAACAATTTCATCAAGTTTGTTTATTCTTTCAACCAAAAAGACAGTCATTATTTTTGAAGACAAAATATCTTCATTAATTACTATAACAAATTTTTCGAAAAGTAAGGCAGAGACTTCCACTCTATCATTAAGTGCAACTTCTATAGAAAACTTACCATCTATATCTGTTACAGTACCTTTGTTAGATGAGGTGTTATAAACTGTAACCCCTTCAACATCAATACTGTCTACAATGATTTTTCCAAATATCTCAATCCGGTTAACATCCTGGGAGAATGAAACAGAAAATGTAAGACATAAAATAATTAATATAATGTAGTTGTTTTTCATAGGTTAAAGAAAGTTAATACTTGTCTTAATAAAATGTAAAGAACTTTTAAACTTTTGTTAAATGATGTATTTATTTAAATTTACAAAAAAGAAATCAATCTATAAAATTTTTTCTTTCTAATAAATAGTTAAAAAATTAATGAAAAATATAATAATTGCAAGTACATCAACAGTTCATGGAAGTGAATTTTTAGAATATCTTTTAGAAGATTTAAGACTATTTTTTAAAGACACCAATACTATTCTATTTATTCCATATGCCAGACCAGGTGGAATATCTCATGACGTTTATACCAATAAAGCAAAAAGTGCCTTTGCTAAAATCCGAAAAACTATATACGGAATTCATGAATTTAATGATCCTATAAAAGCGATAGAAGAAGCTAAAGGTATATTTGTTGGTGGAGGCAATACATTTGTTTTGGTTAATCAATTGTATAAAAACAATCTCATTACTACGCTTCAAGATGTTGTAAAAAATGGGACTCCATATTTGGGCACAAGTGCAGGGAGCAATATTTGTGGGCTTACCTTATGCACTACAAACGATATGCCTATTATTTACCCTCCTAGTTTTAAAACCTTAGCATTAGTACCTTTTAATATAAATCCTCATTATTTAGACCCGGAACCAACAAGTAAACATATGGGTGAAACTCGAGAAACAAGAATACAGGAATTTCACAGTTTTAACACTCAACCTGTTGTAGGCTTAAGAGAAGGTAGTTTTTTACATGTGTTAGATGAAAAGATTGTACTAAAAGGAAAGCTTTCAGCAAGGGTTTTTGAACACAAAAAAATGCCTTATGAAGTTGATCCGGAAACCGAATTAAATACCTTAAATTAATAAGATTATAAAATCATTAGCAGGATTTTGTTTTTTATCTTTGCATTTGCAAAACACTCCAAATGAATAAAAAAGTTATTTTAATGATTCTTGATGGTTGGGGGAAATCTCCTGACCCAAAAGTTTCTGCAATAGATCAGGCCAATACACCATTTATTGATTCACTTTACACAAAATATCCAAATGCGAGTTTACGAACCGATGGGTTGAATGTCGGTTTACCTGAAGGACAAATGGGAAATAGTGAAGTTGGACATATGAACCTTGGTGCAGGTAAAATAGTATATCAAGACTTGGTAAAAGTTAATCTGGCAGTTAAAAATAACACCCTACAACATGAACCTGTATTAGTTGATGCCTTTAACTATGCTAAAAACAATAATAAAAATGTTCATTTTTTGGGATTGTTAAGCGATGGTGGAGTGCATTCGCATATTAATCATTTATTTGGATTATTAGATGCTGCAAATGATTTTGGACTAAGTAATATTTTTATTCATGCCTTTACTGATGGTCGTGATGTAGATCCTAAATCTGGATTTGGTTTTATTACCGAACTTGAAGAACATATAGAAAACACCAATAGTAAATTAGCAACAATTACTGGTCGTTACTATGCCATGGATAGAGATAAACGTTGGGAACGTATTAAATTAGCTTACAATGCTATAGTTAATGGTATTGGTGAAAACTCTACAAACGTTCAAAAATCTATTCAAAAGAGTTATGATAATGATATTACAGATGAGTTTATAAAACCAATTATTATGGTTGATAATAATAAGCAACCTATATCAACTATTCAAGAAGATGATGTGATTATATTTTTTAATTTCAGAACAGATCGTGGCCGACAACTTACACAAGCCTTATCACAAAATAATTTTCATGAACAAAATATGCATAAACTGAATTTGTATTATGTTACCATGACTAATTATGATGATTCATTTAAAGATATCAAAATAATTTTCAAAAAAGAAAATCTTTCAAATACTTTAGGCGAAGTATTAGAGAAACATCATAAAAAACAAATTCGAATCGCAGAAACCGAAAAGTATCCTCACGTTACATTTTTCTTTTCAGGAGGAAGAGAAAAACCTTTTATAGGTGAAACCCGAATCTTAAAAAACTCTCCAAAAGTTGCAACTTACGATCTTAAACCAGAAATGAGTGCTTTTGAGCTGCGTGATGCTCTTATTCCTGAATTACAAAAAGGCGAGGTAGATTTTGTATGCCTTAATTTTGCTAATGGCGATATGGTAGGGCATACAGGAGTCATGGAAGCAGCAATAAAAGCTTGTGAAACTGTTGATGTATGTGTTAAGGATGTTATTACAACTGCTCTTGAAAACAATTATACAACAATACTCATTGCAGATCATGGTAACTGTGAAACCATGATAAACCCGGATGGAACTCCTCATACAGCACACACAACAAATCCAGTACCTATTATTTTGATCGATAAGGATTTAAAATCAATAAGCGACGGTGTTTTAGGTGATATAGCTCCTACTATTCTTGAACTTATTGGGATAGAACAACCCAAAGTAATGACACAACATTCTTTGTTATAACCTGATTTAGATTAAAAAAATGTAGATATATTGTATATTTATAAGCATTAAATTGAATTAATGAATTTTCACGACAAATTAATCATTGCTATAGATTTTGATGGTACTATTGTAGAAGACGGATATCCTGGCATTGGTAGGCCTAGAATATTCGCCTTTGAAACTTTGATAAAACTTCAAGAAAATGGTCATCGATTAATTTTATGGACTTACAGAAGCGGAAATAAACTGAAAGACGCTGTTACCTTTTGTAGCGAAAATGGTATTGAATTTTATGCTGTAAACAAAAGCTTCGAAGAGGAACAATTCGATGACACCAAAAGCCGAAAAATCTATGCCGATCTGTTTATAGATGACAGAAATATTGGAGGTGCTTTAGGTTGGGGAGAAATCTACCAAATGATTACCAACGAAATTCCAAACATGGATATCAATAAAAAGAAAAAGAGATTTTTTGGTCTTTTTAGATAGTTCTTAACCTCTCACTAAATTAAAATATTCTTTGTCAATAGTTTCTCTATGATCTGGGTGAGCGATATTTACCAAAGCTTTTACACGTTCTTTTATGGTCTTTCCATATAAGTTCGCAATACCATGTTCTGTAATAATGTAATGTACATGTGCTCTTGTTGTCACTACTCCAGCTCCTGGTTTTAAATTTGGCACAATTCTACTAATTCCTTTTTTAGTAATTGATGGTAAAGCGATTATTGCTTTTCCTCCTTTACTTAAAGAAGCGCCACGAATAAAATCCATCTGACCCCCAACTCCAGAGTATAACCTTGTACCAATTGAATCTGCACAAACCTGACCTGTAACATCAACTTCTATTGCAGAATTAATCGAAACCATTTTTGGGTTTTGCTTTATTATAGAGATATCATTTACATAGTCTGATTCTCTCATCTCTACAAAAGGATTGTCATCCACATAATCGTATAGCCTTTTAGAACCCATTAAAAAAGTAGCTAAAGCTCTACCTTGATTAACTCCTTTATAGTTGCAATTTATTACATCTTTTAAAATTAAATCAATAACCCCATCTGAAAACATTTCGGTATGTAAACCTAAGTCTTTATGATTAGTTAAACATGATAAGGCTGCATTAGGAATGTTACCAATTCCCATTTGTAATGTACTCCTATCTTCAATTAAGCTCGCAACATAATTGCCAATTTTGCTTTCTATTTCAGTAGGTTCTAACGTTAAATGAATAGGTAATGGTTCATCACATTCTACAAATAAATCTATTTCAGAAATATGAAT
>JAGLKH010000142.1 GCA_023141985.1 Flavobacteriaceae bacterium
GGTGTATAAGAACCATTACCAGCTTTTAGGGTATGTCGTACATTTTTTCCAATAAAAAAGGAATTAACATGAAAACTGTCTTTCAATTCTGGATTCGCATAAGGAGCTTCTCCTTCAGTATGCAACTGGCAAATTTCAACATTACGTAACTCTTCATGCCTTGCAGACATTGCTTTTATTAAAACTTGTGGCGCAGCTGCTGCTGCTTGAATATATACTCTATTATTCGATTTTATTACTTTTACCGCTTCCTCTGCAGTTACTGCTTTATACATGACTTTTATTTTTAGACTACAAAATTATAATAAAACAAAATATAAAAAACTATCAAAAGTCATATTCCAATAAAAATTAACACAAGCTTAATTTTGATTATCTTTGCCAATATTTTTTGAGGATGATAATAGTAAAAACCAAAGAAGAAATAGAGTTAATGCGTGAAAGTGCATTAATTGTATCTAAAACTTTAGGCGTAGTTGCTTCAGCAGTGAAACCTGGAGTTACAACCTTGCAATTGGATAAAATGGCCGAAGAATGTATTAGGGATCATGGGGCAGTTCCAGGATTTTTAGGGTTGTACGATTTTCCTAATACACTTTGCATGAGTCCAAACGAGCAAGTAGTTCATGGAATTCCAAATAAAGAACCTTTAGTAGAAGGTGATATAATTTCTATAGATTGTGGTGCTATAAAAAATGGATTTTATGGCGATCATGCTTATACTTTTGCAGTTGGAGAAATCGCTCCAGAAACCGAAAAGTTATTGCAAGTCACCAAAGAATCACTTTATGTTGGCATAAGAGAATTTAAATTAAATAATCGTGTTGGAGATGTTGGTTATGCTATTCAACACTATTGCGAATCTCATGGTTATGGTGTGGTTCGCGAATTGGTAGGCCATGGTTTAGGACGTAAAATGCATGAAGATCCGGAAATGCCAAATTATGGCAGGAGAGGTCGTGGCAAAAAATTTATTGAAGGTATGGTTGTAGCCATTGAACCAATGATTAATTTAGGGACACATCGTATAAAACAACATCGCGATGGATGGACCATTACAACACAAGACAATAAACCATCTGCCCATTTTGAACACGATGTGGCCTTAGTAAATGGCAAACCCGAATTACTCTCTACCTTTGCTTATGTTTATGAGGCTTTAGGAATAGTGAGTGATGAGGAAAATGAATTTAGACAGAAGGAATTAATTTTATAATAAGCATATGAATATTTCTGAAATCAAACAAAAGGAAATTATTAAAGGTATTAAAGCTCGATTTATACACACAAAAAACAATACTATCGGTTACGTAGAAATAGAAGAAGGCGCTGTTTTACCAGAGCATTCTCACTTTCACGAACAAACCACTCAAATCCTTGAGGGTAAATTAAAAATGACCATTGGTGGAGAAACTAAAATTTTAGAGCCAGGCATGTTTACTATAATTCCATCAAATGTTATGCATAGTGCAAAAGCTATTACGCATTGCAAAGTAACTGATGTGTTTTACCCTGTAAGAGAGGATTATAAATAAAATCATAGAAACAATGCTAAAATTTCTTCGAAGAATAAGACAAAATTTAATTATTGAAGGTAATGGCAGACGTTATTTTTTTTATGCTATTGGAGAAATAATTCTTGTAGTATTAGGTATATTAATTGCTGTTCAAATTAATAACTTGAATGAAAATAGAAAAGACAGTATTCTTGAAAGGGAATATCTTACTCGATTAAGAGAAGATATTAACTTTGATATAAAATGGATTCATGATTATATCCTTGATCGATATGAGCGCAAGGTAGAAAGTCTTGAAAATGGTAAAGCAAATTATCAAAATAAATATGTAATTAAAGATACACTGCAATTTTTACAAGATATTGGTTATGGTGGTGTTTTTGGAAATGCTTCCTGGAATCTTAGTAATAATACCTACAATGAGCTAATAAACACAGGTAATTTAAGGAATATAAAAAATAATAAAATAAGAACCGAAATTATTAATTATTATGAGTACGCACATTCCATTGAGAATTCTTCAAAAATTTATATAAGTGGTTATGTTAATTTTGTTAATTCTATAACAGCATTTAACACTAATAACCCCGGTTTTATTTCTGATTTTGATCAAAAACTTTTACTAAAACTCATTAAAACAGAAGAATATTACCGATTAGCCAATTCTGAACTAACACTTGCTCACAGAATTTCAGATTGGGCAAAAATCATTGAAGATAATGCTGAAAAATTAATGATGAGCATTGATTCTCAATTAGATGACTAATTAATAAAGGACAATAATATTTTATAGTTATAGCACAGAGACTCTCAAAGAAACACAAAGTAGCGCAGAGATAAATATGAAAAATGAATTAACTCAAACAATTATTGGATGTGCTATTGAAGTTCATAAAGCTCTTGGTCCAGGTTTGTTAGAGTCTGCTTATCAAGAGTGTTTGCTCTTTGAATTGAAACTTAAAGGTTTAAAAGTTGAAAAAGAGATTGCTCTTCCAATTATTTATAAAGACATTAAATTAGATCATGGTTATAGAATAGATTTACTTGTGGAAAACAAAATTGTTATAGAACTTAAAACAGTTGAATGTTTTACTGATGTACATTTTGCTCAAATATTAACCTATATGAAGTTAGGAAATTATCCTTTAGGATTATTAATTAATTTTCACACAAAACTTTTAAAAAACGGAATAAAACGATTTATTAATACACCTCAGTGAAACACAAAAACGTCTCTGTGAATCTCTGTGAAAACTCTGCGAATCTCTGTGAAACAGCTATTTAAATTCATATTAAACTTTTTTCCAAGACCTTTTTTAATCAGGTTAAGTTATACAGTACGTCCTTTTTTAGCCTTTTTTTTAAAAGGAGATAAATTCACAGACCCAATAGATGGTAAAAGTTTCAAAACTTTTTTACCATATGGTTATGGGAAACAACGTGATAATGCTTTATCACCTTCAACTTTGTCGTTAGAACGTCACAGGTTGTTGTGGTTGTATCTTAAGAATGAGACTAAGTTCTTCTCAAAAAATACTGAAACAAGTTCAGCACTAAAGGTTTTACATTTTGCTCCGGAACAAGCCTTTTACAAACGATTTAAAAGTATGACAAATTTGGATTATACGACCACAGATTTAAACTCACCTTTAGCAGATGTAAAAGCTAATATTTGTAATCTTCCGTTTGATGATAATGAGTTTGATGTCATTTTCTGTAATCATGTATTGGAGCATATTCCTGATGACACCAAAGCCATGCAAGAACTGTATCGTGTTTTAAAACCTGGAGGAATGGGGATTTTTCAAATTCCGCAAGATTTGTCTCGTGAAACTACTTTTGAAGACGATAGTATCACAGATAAAAAAGAACGTGCTAAGATCTTTGGACAATACGATCACGTTCGCGTGTATGGTCGTGATTACTTTGATAAACTTCGCAGCGTTGGCTTTAAAGTTGAAGAAGTAGATTATA
>JAGLKH010000143.1 GCA_023141985.1 Flavobacteriaceae bacterium
CCTTCGCAGGAATGACAATCACAAGATTACCTCTTCAGGAAACCCATTAATAGAAAGTGTTTCCAATTCCTTTTTATCATTTTCAAAAATCAAAAATACCTTTAGTTCAGGATGATCATTTAAAAAGGCTTTTACGTTTTCAATTCCCATCGCTTTAAATGCCGTAGCATAAGCATCAGCAGTCATACAGTCTTTTGCAATTACTGATATACTTAACAAATTGGTTTTACTTGGGTAACCCGTTTTTGCATTAATAATATGAGAATATCTATTGCCTTGTTCATCAATTTTAAACTTGCGATATGTTCCAGAAGTTGCCATGGCTTCATTATGTAATGAGATTTCTTTATCATGTGATTCTTTACCTTCAAAATTAGGGTTTTGAATACCTACACGCCATGATTTGTTTTTTTCAATGTTTTTGCCTTTTACTCGAATTTCTCCTCCTATAAAAACAAAATAATTATTTATGTTTTTACTTTCTAAAAATTCTGCAATAACATCTACACCATAACCTTTTGCGATAGCATTAAAATCTATAAAAGTTCCTTTAGGTTTAAGAATTGAGTTACAAATTTGGCTTACTTTATCAAAGCCAACAAACTGCAATAAGCTATCAACTTTTAAGCTGTCTAAACGTTCTATTTTCCCTTCAGGGCCAAAATCCCAGGCATTGACCAAAACTCCAATAGTTGGGTCGAAAGCGCCATTGGTTTCCTTATAAATTGCTTGCGATGCTTCTAAAACTTTTACAAAATGTTTATCTACTTCTACTGCTTCATTCCTATTTAGTTTTGAAATATCTGAATTGATTTGATAGGTCGACATCGATTTATTAATGACATAAAACAAACTGTCAAACTGGGTTTCGAAATTGTGATTGGCTTTAGAATAATACTTCACTGAATATGATGTCCCAAAAACTGATCCAGAAATTTTAATGTTTTTAGGTTCTTGATTGCAGGAAACTATTAATAATGCAATGATTATGAATGCTATTTTCTTTTTCATTTATTATTGTTCTATAAGTACCTTATTCAGTTTACAAACATACGATAAACTTAAATTAATACTATTAACATTTAACAAAGTGGATTCCAAATGTTATTGGAAAACGAAGGTGTTTTAAAAATTTGTTTAACTTTAAATGCTATAATCAACCAAAACTACTCCAATAACTTCATCTGCTTATAACTGTAAGCTCAATGATAAAATTCTTTCGTCCCATACGTCAAAACCTAATTATGAAAAACAAAACATCCAAATATTTTAAATATGCCATTGGCGAAATTGTACTCGTGGTTATTGGTATTTTGATAGCTTTACAAATTAATAATTGGAATGAAAATAGAAAAAATGCTGTTAAAGAAACACAGTTATTAATGAGCTTTAAAAAGGATCTTGAAGAGAATATCATTGAACTTGAACGAGTAATTAAAAAATCTAAAAACACAAGTAGTAAAGCCGATTCCATATTAATGTTGCAAAAAAAAGAAATTGAAGATGTTACGCTTCCTAAATTGTTAAACCTTATTATGGATGCAACTGGATTTACCATATATAGTACACATGAAGGTACTGTTCAAGATATTTTGGGATCTGGAAACCTTGACATAATCAAAAATGATAGTATTAGGTTAGCTATTGGTTCATGGGAAGCTAATCTTAAAACTATTAAAGAATGGGAAAAAATGGAAAAAAAATCGGTAGACGATTATGACAATTACTTACAATTACATCTTGATCTTTATAAAGACGATTCATTAACCATATTAACAGCAAAAAGCAAGGAAATATTGCTTAATGATAGAGAGTTTTTAAATCTTCTATCTAACCGTAAATATTTACCAAAATCTTTAAATGAGCTTTATAAATATGAGCTTCCTAGATTGCAGAATCTTAAAAAACTAATTGAGACACAACGATGATCAAATTCTTTCGTAAAATACGATACGACCTTATGGAACAAAACAAAACAGGAAAATACCTAAAATATGCTATTGGTGAAATTGTGCTTGTGGTTATTGGTATACTCATTGCTTTAAGCATTAACAATTGGAATGAACAACGTAAAGATCTGAAAACAGTTAGCAGACTTTTCCAGAATTTAGAGTCTAGTTTAAAAACCGATTCTTTAGCATTATCAGACATCATTTTCAGAAGCCATAATAGTTTAACAAAAATGAAGATAGTCCTTAGTGAGTCTTCCGAACACATACTACAGGAATATGATAAACGAAAACAACTTATTAGTCAATAAAAAATCGAATCTTTAAAAAATTAAAAACATGGGAATATTTTGGGATTTATTACAACAAGAAGAATTAGACAAACAGCAAAAACAAGCCAATAGTTTAGAAGATCGTGTTAAGCAATTAGAAACTGAACTTGACAATACCAGAGCTTTACTTAAAAAAACATTAGTAGCTCTAGAAACACACTTATCTAAAGACATAGATGGTGATGGTAAAACAGGATAATTTATAACATTAAACTATGCGTGAATTATTTAGCAAAATCCAATCTGTCATGTCGAATGTACATGAGACATCTCATAATGAGATTTCTCTCTTCGTTCGAAATGACAAAATATAAAATCTATGATAAAATTCTTTCGTAAAATTCGTCAAAATTTAATAATGGAAAATAAAACATCCAAATACCTTAAATACGCTATTGGTGAGATATTGCTTGTAGTAATTGGCATTCTCATAGCATTACAAATCAATAATTGGAATGAAGAACGCAAAAATCGTATTTTAGAAGCCGACTACTATTGTCAATTTTTAGAAGATATAAATCAGGACGCTTTAGAAATTAAAAAACAACTTGATATTAATGAACTCCGTATCAAGAACAGCAATAAATTTATTTCTTTAATGCAGCAGTCCAGTTTTACCCAATTCGATGTTATACAAGCTATGTTAGGTGCAATTTCTAAAACCACTTTTACTTTTCAGCCAAGTAAAGCTGCTTTTGAAGATTTAAAATCTAGTGGGAATTTAGGATTGCTTAAAGATATAACTATAAAAAATAAATTAATAGCCTATTACACTACCCTTGAAGGTTTAATTGACGTTATTGACGCCAATTCGGACAGTAGTATTAATGCCTTTTTTAATTATGAAAAAGATTTTAGTGAAATTGGATGGCAATACCTTCCATTTGTAAATACAGAAATTGATACAAGTCAAGTAGACATAAAGGCTCTCACGCCAATTGATTACCCATCAAAAGAATTAAAAAAACAATTATTGAGCGATGCAGTGATGTTTTTAGGAACTTCTTCTAGAAAAAAAGATTTGTATTTAACTATTGCCAATGAAATTAACATCATGCAAAATATTTTAAGTAATAAATGCAATTCTAAAAATGATTAAATTTTTTAGACATATTCGTAAATCACATCTCATGGAAAACAAAACAAGCAAATACCTTAAATATGCCATTGGTGAAATAGTACTTTTGGTAATTGGAATTCTTATTGCATTACAGATTAATAATTGGAATCAAAGCAACATATTAAAAATTGAAGAGGTAAAATCTCTTAAAAGCTTACATTCGGAGTTTCAGGAAAATCTTCAAAAATTTGATAATATACATGCACTTCAATTAGACAGAAATGATGCCATAAACCGGATTCTATTTTCAGATGTCTCCAATTATCCACTTAGTAGTTTAGATTCATTGTATCTAAAGGCAAATTTTAGTTGGACATACAACCCATCTTTCGGTATTTATAATACGTTGATAAATTCAGGGAAAATTCAACTTATCGCTAATGATTCTTTAAAAAATAGAATTTCACAATTTAAAGAATTGGTTAACGATTATTTAGAAGATGAGATTTTTATTATGAATTTTGTATCACAGTTTTCAATGGAACACTTCGTAGATGATGAGACAATGCTTGTTGAAACAAAATTCGGTTTAAGATTAAGAACCGAAATCGAAACTTTACATGATAAGGATAACTATTTAAATGAATTCAAATCACCTAAATATAGAAACCGATTATCAATAGTACTCCTTAATGGAAAACCATTGATATCTGTAGGCATTGCATTAAGAAAAGAAATGGTGTCTTTAATTGAAATGATTGAATCTGAAATTGATAAATTAAACTAATGCATGATTAAATTTTTTAGAAAAATCCAAATTGTCATTGCGAACATAGTGAAGCAATCTGTTTCTTTTTAATGAGATTACCAAGTCTCCCGATAGCTATCGGGATTCCTCGTAATGACAACAGTGTCTAGCCTCCAAAGTCATCAAATCGAATATTCTCGTCTGGAAGACCAAAGTCTTCTCCCATTTTCTGTACAGCTTTGTTCATTAATGGAGGCCCGCAAAAATATAATTCAATATCTTCCGGAGATTCGTGTTTTGATAAGTATTCATCAATTACAGCTTGATGTACAAAGCCTTTAAATCCGTCTCCTTCAGGATCGTTAACATCTTTTTTATCGACCCAATTATCTTCAGGTGCAGGTTCGGATAACACCAAATAGAATTTAAAATTAGGAAAGTCTTTCTCCAATTTGTAGAAGTGATCCAAATAAAATAACTCGCGTTTAGAACGCCCACCATACCAATAACTTACTTTACGGCCTGTTTTCAGGGTTCTGAATAAATGATATAAATGTGAACGCATTGGTGCCATACCGGCGCCACCACCAACATATAACATTTCGGAATCCGAATCGTTGATAAAAAATTCTCCATAAGGTCCAGAAATAGTGACTTTATCGCCTACTTTTCGTGAAAAAATATATGATGATGCAATTCCGGGATTTACCTCCATCCATCCACCAATTGAGCGATCAAAAGGTGGTGTTGCAATACGGACATTTAACATAATTTCTTTTCCTTCGGCAGGATAAGAAGCCATAGAGTAAGCTCTTTCTACAGTTTCAGGATTTTTCATTACTAAAGGCCAAAGTTTAAATTTATCCCATTCTTCCTGAAATTTATCTGGGGTTTCATGCTCTTCAGGATGTGCCGTAATATCAATATCAGCAAATTTAACTTCACATTCAGGAATTTCAATTTGTATATATCCTCCAGCTTTATAACCCATTTCTTCTGGGATTTCTACCACGAACTCTTTAATAAAAGAGGCCACATTATAATTACGAACAACAGTAGCTTCCCATTTTTTAATTCCGAAAACTTCTTCCGGAATTGTAATTTCCATGTCTTGCTTTACTTTAACCTGACATGCTAAACGTGCACCATGTTGTAATTCTTTTCTTGTAAAATGAGGTGTTTCTGTTGGTAAAGCTTCTCCTCCTCCTTCTAACACATGACATTCGCATTGAATACATGTTCCTCCACCACCACAAGCAGACGGTAAAAATATTTTTTGAGCACTTAATGTAGTTAACAAGCTATCTCCTGAGGCGACTTTAATTTCTCTTTCGCTATTAATTTTAATAGTTACAGGACCAGAAGGTGATAACTTTTGTTTTATAAATAACAACAATCCTACTAATGCTAATGTTATGATCAAAAATGAAACAACTGTTACTATAACTGTTCCAAATGTACTTGCTAATACTATCATCTTACTTGATTACTTTTGTGTTATTTACCAATTCATTCTTGGCGTCTTCCTTATCCTCTTTTGTGTCAACTTTTACAGTTTTTTCTTCAGTAGTTTCTTCTTCGTCTCCTCCAGTTAACATCCCACCAAAACTCATAAAACCTATGGCCATTAATCCTGTTATAATGAATGTAATTCCTAATCCTCGTAAAGGTGCTGGTACGTTTGAATATCTAATTTTTTCACGAATTGCAGCAATAGCAAGAATTGCTAAAAACCAACCAATTCCTGAACCAATCCCATACACCGTTGCTAATCCTAAAGTTGGAATTTCACGAGATTGCATAAATAATGAACCTCCTAAAATAGCACAGTTTACAGCAATTAGTGGTAAAAATATTCCTAATGAATTATATAATGCAGGAGAAAATTTTTCTACTACTATTTCTACCAATTGCACCATAGTTGCAATAGTAGCAATAAACAGGATGAATGACAAGAAACTTAAATCGTATGTTTCATAGCTTTCGCCTAACCAAGACAATGCTCCTGGTTGTAAAATGTACTGATCCAATAACCAGTTTAAAGGTACTGTAATAGCTAATACAAAGATTACTGCTGCACCAAGACCTACTGCAGTGGATACTTTTTTAGATACAGCAAGGTAAGAGCACATTCCCAAGAATGTTGCAAACACCATGTTATCTATAAATATTGATTTGAAAAATAATTCTAAATATTCCATTTTTTAAGTGTTCAGTGTTCAGTG
>JAGLKH010000144.1 GCA_023141985.1 Flavobacteriaceae bacterium
CCTCTTCACTTTTATTTATTAATTCTTTAAATATTTCTTCATTTATATATTTACAAGCTAATGAAAACTCAAGCCAAGTTTGTGTTTCAGAATTTTCAGCATCACTATCTGTAAGTTTACTTACAAAATGCTTTGGATATTTCCTTTTTCTATACGATTCAGAAATATTTACTGTCACACTTCTTGACGATCTTCTTATTTGATCAATTAAAGAATATGTTTCTTCTTTTGGAAAACTTTTTGAAACTTCAAAAATTTGCATTGCCAAATTAAATGACTTTTTATATGCTAATAAATCTTGAAACTTCATTTTTATTTTCTTTTATTCCAATTAGCTAGTGCCAACTGAATACTGACCACTGCTTACTGATTAATGATCTTCTATTAATGCTCTGTTTTTACTACGCTGCACCCAAATAATAATACCTACAACTATTAATGCCATTGGTGCCAATAACATAAACCCGTTATTTTCATAACCATAAGCATATACTCCAGTTTTGTCTATTGGATCTCCTAATACTTGTATTCCTAATAAAGTTCCAGACCCTAACAGTTCTCTAAAGAATCCTACAATTATTAAAATAACTCCGTATCCTAAAGAGTTCCCGATACCGTCTAAGAAAGAACGCCAAGGTCCATTTGCTAAAGCAAAGGCTTCAAAACGTCCCATAATGATACAGTTGGTAATTATTAATCCTACAAAAACTGATAACGTTTTACTCAATTCGTAAGCAAAAGCCTTCAATACTAAATCGACTATAATTACTAATGTAGCAACGACAACCAGTTGTACTATAATTCTAATTTTTGAAGGTATAATATTTCTCATTAAGGAGATAACTACATTCCCTAATCCAAGTACAAACAATACTGAAATTGCCATTACAATAGACGCTTCTAACTCTGCCGTAATTGCTAAGGCAGAACAAATACCAAGTACCTGAATTGTAATTGGATTATTATCAAATAATGGATCTTTGATTAATGTGGCATCTTTTTTAGATAAGAGTCCCATAGTTTATAGTTTCAAAAGTTTTAAGTACTTAAAGTGTCTAAAGTTTATTTGCGATTGATGTAAAAATCGCCAAAAGTTCTTTCGCTTCTTTCCTAATTTCTATTATATTTTCTTTTTTAATCCAGTTTAATTCTTCAATTATTTCTAACCAATAATCTGTTTCACTTGCCTCTGCTAAACTGATTCTAATTTTATTTTTAAAATCTTTTTTACTTCTACTTCTATTGGCTTCTCTATAATTTGCTCCTATACTAGTTCCAGATTTTGAAAGCTGATTTCTCACAACTAACGCTTCTGATGTTTTCGTTAAACTTGCTGACAAATTTATAATTTCAACAGCAAAATTAATTGTCCTTTTTTCTAATTTTTCAGCAAATTCCTTATTCGTCATTTTTTGTTTTTAAGTATCTAAAATTTTAAGTACCTCAAATTAATCTTCAATTTTACAACTTTAAATACTTTAGGCATTTTAGTGCACTTTCAACTTCTTAAAATAAGGCAGGTATAGCTTCAATTCTGATTTAAGCATTGCTGAAACGCCATCACCTGTAATCGTTGCTCCTGCAATAGCGTCTACCTCATTATCTGTTTTATCTAAATTTTTAGGGTCTGCATTTCCTTTAGCTACTTTAATACCTTTAAACGCTCCATCAGATAGCAAATGCTCTCCAATAAAATCATCCATAAAGAAACGCTGATTAATATTCGATCCTAAACCTGCTGTTTCTCCTTTATGGTCAAAAAACGCACCTTGTACAACCATATTCTCATCCATGGCAACATAAGCCCAAATGGCATCCCAAAGTCCTTTCCCTCTAATAGGAGCTATATAAAATGTTTTTCCTTCTCTCTCTCCTATTAATAGTGGCAGGCGTCTTTGATAAGATTCTTTTTTAGCTGAAGATTGCTCTTTTTTAATATCAATCAAATATGCATTAATATCTTCGGTTACTTTATCGCCTTGTATAACTAATTGATTTGTAATGTATTTTGAAAAATCTTCTGCAACGTTATCTTTAGAAACAAAGTTCATACTATTTCCTTCATTTTCATTTACTCCCATAGCGTACAAAATGTTAAGTTGCTTTTCTATACGCTTATTTTCATCTATTCTACCTTTAAACCCTGATGCTGCAAAAGCCAATAAGGAACCTACAACTATTACCATTCCTATGGCGAATAGTATTGTATATGAATTTTTATCTGTTCTTTTTTCCATGTTTATGCGTTTTTGACTTTGAGACGCTTCAATCTTCTCTTAACATTACCTTGTACGATGTAATGATCAATTGTTGGCGCAAATACATTCATTAATAGAATGGCTAGCATAACTCCTTCAGGATACGCTGGATTAAAGACACGAATCATAATAGAAATAAAACCAATTAAAAATCCGTAAATCCATTTACCTTTATTGGTTTGTGAGGCTGTTACAGGATCTGTTGCCATAAATACAACCCCAAAAGCAAATCCACCTATTAGTAAGTGATGCCAAAACTCGGTAGTCATTAACCCATAAAACTTACTGCCCTCATTTATCCAACCTGCATCAACAACACCATTAAAAATGAGTCCCATTACTAATGCTCCAACAACAGATGATAGCATTATTCTCCAGCTTCCTATTTTGGTAAAGATTAAGAATAGTCCTCCTAGTAATATGAGTAAGGTTGATGTTTCACCAACCGAACCTGGAATAAATCCGTAGAACATATCCATCAATGAGTACCCAACATCATTATTTTGTGCTAAAGTTCCTAATATGGTTTCGCCTGAAATTGCATCAAGATTAGCTCCTTCAGCAATTTCTTGAGTTCTTTTTACAGCACCTTCAACCCAAACTTTATCTCCACTCATCCATGTTGGGTATGCGAAGAATAAGAATGCTCTAATAGTAAGGGCAGGATTTAAAATATTCATTCCTGTACCACCAAAGACTTCTTTTCCTATTATAACACCAAAAACAATAGCTACTGTAAGCATCCAAAGTGGAATGTCTATAGGTACAATTAAAGGTACTAACATTCCTGTTACCAAATAACCTTCTTCTACTTCGTGCCTTTTAATAGTTGCAAATATAAACTCTATACCAAGTCCAACACCATAAGACACAATTACTAATGGTAATATTTTCCAAAAACCAATTAAAAAGTTGTCCATTGTCCAGAAGGTTGCACTAAAAAATCCATTAGCTACAGCTTCAATCTCTCCTTGAGCTAATTGATTTTGGTAACCGGCATTAAACATACCGAAGATTAAACAAGGAATCAAAGCTAAAATTACTGTGTTCATTGTACGTTTTAAATCGTCGGCTCCTTTTATGTGAGTTCCACCTTGAGTGGTGTTATTTGGCAAATATAAAAACGTATGCAAAGCATTAAACGCAGGCTCCATTTTAGTGCCTTTATACTTTTCTTTTAAGTTATGTAAACTACTCTTTAAACCCATTTATTTAATATTTTTCATTTCACTTCGCAAAATGAATAAAAAAACTATTTTTCAT
>JAGLKH010000145.1 GCA_023141985.1 Flavobacteriaceae bacterium
ACAAATTCTGTTAATGCAAAATCTTCAGGTGCAACCTCATACATTCCCAGTGCTTCCATTTCGTCTAAGTCTTTGTACATACAAGCTTTTAAGATTTGTAATGGATAAATATCCAACGGGAACACTTCTTCATAGCCTCCAGTTACAACAAAAGCACGATGCTCTCCATTAGTATTTGTATTTAAATCGAACTTTTTCTTTGGAAGTAACCAAGAAAACGTTAATGCTCTCGTTGTAGAGACTTTATTAAAAACAGGGGTAGTCCAACCAAAGAATTCGTAATCGTCACCTTCAGGAATTACTGTTATTGTATTGCTATAATAATCTAAATAACCATCGGGGTGTATTTGTTTTCCACTTAATACATTTCCAGAAATGATGCGAACATTAGCATCTTTAGAAATACCATAATCATATATCATAGTAGCAACTTCGCTTCCTAATTTAGTTACAAAATATCTTGGTTTCTCCACCGAAGAACCAACCATTGCTACTATACGCTCTGCATTGAATTTTCCAGTAAGTAATAATTCTCCAATAATTACTAAATCCTGTGGATTTACTGTCCAAACCACTTCTCCTTTATTTACAGGATCAATCTTGTTAATTTGTGTACCAACATTACCGGAAGGATGTGGTCCGGAAACTTTATGTAATGTTATTCCGTTTAAATCAGCAAATGGTGAAGTTCCAAGTTTTCCAACGGACACATGTACTCTACCTTCAGTTAATTTTCCTAAAGCAGTAACAGCAACTTGTAATTCGGCTTCTTTGCCTTGTAACACATAATTTAAATTCGCAGATAGAGGTGCAGAGGCATATCCTGAAATAAAAATAGCTTTTGGAGCTTTATCCGGCTTGGCAATAACATCGTATGGTCGCTGTTTAATAAATGGCCAGCATCCGGATGCTAATAAATGATTTTTAATATCTTTAGCTTTTGCAGATTCAATATTTAGTTTACCATTATCTTGGTACGTTTGCTCTTTATCTGCTTGAATTTTAATGGCTAATATTTTGCGCTTTTCACCACGAGCAATTTCTATAATTTCACCAGAAACAGGAGAAACAAACTTAACAGTTTCATTAGATTTGTCATAAAAAACAGGTTCTCCTGCTTTTAATCTTGATCCTTCTTTTGCAATAAGTTTTGGAATAACACCATGGAAGTCTTCGGGTCTAATGGTATAAAAGTTGCTTACAATAGCTTTTTCAGTAGCTTTTTCGGCTTTGCCTATAAGTTTAATGTCTAGACCCTTTTTAATACGAATGTCGTTTGACATATTATAATTATTGAAATTAATTATCTAAAAAATCCGAGCAAATTTACGAATTAATAATACAGTTTCTATATTAAATGTCATTAAATTTATAACGAATTTTAATAAGCTATTTCTATGCCTTATTTTTAGTCGGAATATCAATATTTCCTTACTCTTATCTGGAATAGAAGGATGATAAACTTATCTTTATAAACAAGATGAAATTAAAACAATGAAAAAAGGGTATCTGGCAATAAGTTATTCTGATAGAAAAAAATTTGATAATGAAGTTGATTATTTACTAAAGGCCCTATCTAAAAGTGGTGTCGAACTCTTGGTCTTTGTAGATAAATATTGTTTTAAAAGGAATCAAGAAAAGGAAATGATGAAAGTTGCTTTTGAAGAAATAGACAATTCAGATTTTCTGATAGCAGAATTAACTAAAAAGTCAATAGGTGTTGGAATTGAAATTGGGTATGCATACTCAAAAAAAAAGCCGATTTTTTATTTAAGACGTAAAGGTGCTGAATATTCAACCACAGCATCAGGATGTTCAAAACACATTATAGAATATGAAAATAAAATAGATTTAGGCGAGAAAATTACCTCTGCCTTAAACGAAGAAAGAAACAATTAATAATACACTTATGGAAATAAGAGATATTTTAATTGAAATAGAAAACAACAAAACCCTCAATCCCTAAAGGGAAGTTTATATTCAAAATTATATATTGAAAATAGACTAAGTTCATAACTTAATAAATATATTATGAAACTAAAATACTGTTCCGTTAGGAACTAAATATAGGTAAAAAAGCAAAAAATAACAAATCGTGCCTTTAGGTACGAGATATAATATGGCGAATACTTACACACAAATACACATACAAACTGTTTTTGCAGTTCAAAATAGACAAAGTCTTATCAAAGCTGAATGGAAAAACGAGTTGTATAAATACATTACTGGAATTATTCAAAATCACAAACATAGAGTATTACAAATTAACGGAATGCCAGACCATATTCATATTTTATTTGGTATGAGACCAACACAATCTATTTCAGATTTAATTAAACAAGTAAAGCAAGATTCATCAAAATAGATAAACAATAAAGGATTTGTTAATGGTAAATTTTCTTGGCAAGCTGGTTATGGTGCATTTTCATACACAAAAACACAAGTTCCAACAATAATAAATTATATAAAAAATCAAGAAAAGCATCATAAAACAAAAACATTTAAAGATGAATATTTAGAATTATTACAAGAATTTAATATTGATTTTGACGAACGATATATTTTTAAACTATTAGAATAATATATCTTGTACCTAAAGGCACAAAACCATTTTTGATAATATATAGCTACCATCGTAAAATCCCTAAAGGGATAAATTAAAATAAAAATAATGATCAAATTCTTCCGTAAAATACGTCAACAAATGATAAACGAAAACAAAACTTCCAAATACCTAAAATACGCCATTGGTGAAATTGTGTTTGTTGTTATTGGTATTTTGATTGCCTTACAGATTAATACTTGGAATGAAAACAGAAAAGCAAAACACGAGGAAACTAAAATTCTAACTGTTTTGCAAGCGGATTTTAAAGTCTCTAAAGCTAGAATTGAAGAAACTATGGTTTCTCAACAAAGAGTTTTGGATTATAGTAAAAGACTCATGCAAATTCATGATTCTGAAGAAGAATTTAAAAATGGTGATTCATTAAGTATAATGATTAATAGTGGTGCACTTTCTTGGTGGCGTGCCGAACCAGTTACTGGAGCTTATAATGCCATGATAAGTGCTAGGGAAATTGATCTAATTCAAAAGAAAATTTACGTCACATTTTAGCACAATATGCTGCCTATTTGGAATCTGGTTTTGAAGACCATATTGCTTGTATGAATTTACTATCCCAATTACATGCAGTTTATAGTAAAACAGGTTTATCTATAGTACACTCTAAAAATAAATTTAAATATGGATTAAACAAAAATCTAATACAAGAAAAAAATATTAGTGCATTTCTAGATAGCCAATTATTTTTCGGTCTACTAATCAATAAAACAATACTTGAAGAAAACCGATACAAACGTCAACAAAGTATGCTAAATCAAATAGACAGTATTTTAACAATTATTGATAATGAACTTAAAAACAATTAAATAAAATATTCATACATCTATCTTACAATTTTTAGGCATAAATTTTGTTTACCTTTACACAAAACTATTTTTAAATGAACTTTAGGCTTACTCTATTCTTTATATTTTTATTCTTTTCAACACTAACTTTTAGTCAAGTTAGCGAAGTAAATCCACCAGAGTATATAAAAACCATTACTTTTAAAAGTAATACTAACCAAAGCCAATTACCGATCTTAAAGTTAAGGGAACGTTTGCGTTTAGAGTTTGATGCCTTAAATGGAGATGAAGCCGATTTTTATTACACAATTACTCATTACAATTTTGATTGGACACCTTCTAATCTCATGAAATCTGAATATCTTCAAGGATTCGATAATTTACGAATTACAGATTACGAGAATTCGTTTAACACCTATCAAATCTACTCGCATTATTCGTTACAAATACCAAACCAGCAAACGCGTTTAAAAATGTCTGGGAATTATATGATTAATATTTATGATGAATATGAAGAATTAATGTTTAGCAGAAAATTTATGATCTATGAAAATGTTGCCAATGTTGGAGTTGCCATAAAACGCTCTCGTGATGTAAGCTACATACAACAAAAACAATCTGTAGATTTTAAAATCTCTTCACCAACAATGTTCTTTAACAATCCAAAACAAACTATACATACAGTAGTAATTCAAAATAATAATTTGAATACTGCAATCAATAATTTAAAACCTTTGTACACTATTGGCCGTGAACTCATCTACAAATATGATACAGAATCCAGCTTTTGGGGAGGTAATGAATTTTTGTTTTTCGAAAATAAAGATGTTCGGGCAGCCAATGTTGGTGTACAATTTATTGATTTAAAAGATATTTATCACAACTATTTGTTTACTGATATTGTTAGAAATGAAAGACCTTATACTTACAATCCAGATATCAATGGCAACTTCTTAATTACTGCTTTATACACCGATAATGTAGATATTGAAGCAGATTATACTGTCATTCATTTTTCATTGTTGCATCCTGAATTGTTTAATAGCAAAAGCATTCATGTATACGGTAATTTTAATAATTATGCTATTGTAGAAAACACCAAAATGACTTTCAATTCCAAAACTGGTAATTACGAAACACAATTACTATTAAAACAAGGGTTTTATAATTACAAATATGTTATAGTAGATGAAAACGACAACATAGATGAAGGTGCTATTAGTGGTAACTTTGACCAAACTGAAAATAATTATAAAGTTTTGGTGTATTACAGAGATTTAGGAGAACGTTACGATAAAATTATTGGAGTTGGAGAGGGAAATTCTGTTAATATTTCTAATTAATTGAAATTTTTAACGATTATTTTCGTCAAAGACCTTATAAATATACAGTAAACGTCTAATTTTTACTATTTTAGCATTTTATAATTCATTATCTATCTGTAGATAATATGGTTCAACAAGTAACAAGAGGCATAAAGATATCTGTCGAAACAAATTTTGAAGGCACATTTTATAAAGATTATAAAGTGCATTTCGCTTTTGGTTATAAAATTACTATTGAAAACCAAAGTAAAGATTCTGTACAATTAAACTCAAGACATTGGAGAATTCTTGATGCTCTTAATAACATTGAAATTGTTGAAGGCGAAGGTGTTATTGGCAAAAAACCTGTTTTAAAACCTGGAGAATCTCATACTTATAATTCTGGTTGTTTATTAACTTCTCCATTTGGAGCCATGCAAGGGCATTACAATATGGTAAATTTTACAACCACAAAAAAGTTTAAAGTATCCATTCCTACTTTTAAATTAAGTGCTGTTTTTGCAATGAATTAAAAAAGTGTCATTTCGAGTAATTTCTATCAGACTGAGCACAGATTAAGCCAAGAAAATTTTATGGAAAAATGCTCTAAAATCAAAACCTCTTGTTTTCGATACAAAATTCTAAAGGGAATTTCACTCTAACTAACGAGATTTTTTCTTTCAAACCTAAATACCTTATCGTTTTGTTCTACATGAAAGAACTTACAGTTTGAGTAATGCACAAAATTAAAATCTTCTTGGTAGTTAAACGTAGAATCATTTACTACAAACACATCATGTACATTTATATGTCCACAAGGCGCAATTTTTCTGTAATTGTATTCTGTTTCATTATCAGTTTCATATAATTCAAACCAAGCTCCAGCTCCAACACCACCAAGCCATTGCGCTTTTTCATGAACACCATCAACAAATTTTGGATGTTGATTTCCTATTAAACTTGGCTCATACGTTCTTAATTTATCAAAGAAACACTTTAAATTTTCTTTTCTAATTGAAGAATTGTATTCAGATATTTTTCCTTCATCCGAAACTTCATATACGCAATTTCCTGTATTGGCTAAAATCACATTACTTATAGTGCTTGGTGTAAATCTGGTTGATTTAATGAGCTGTTTTTTGATGTTTTCGTTATTTACAGAAGCAATTAATGTTGTAGTTATAAAACGCGAACAATTTGTTGCGTCTTTAATAAATGCTCCATAACGAATAAAATACTTGTTTTGCATCATTGTTATATAATTTCTTGCCTTTTCATAATCTATTTCATCACAAACCGAAGCAATTAATTTTCCTTCACCATGAATTAATTTTGGGTTCGTAGCCAAAAACTTAAGTATCTCATCAATATTTTTAATTTCCCCATCAACAATTTGTGCTTTAAGAAAAAAGTCTAATTCATGATCGGTATCTTTTCCTCTAACTCTTCCTGTAGATTGTGCTGTGATATAACGACCAAAATCATAGTAATCTAAAACTCCAGTTTCTTTATTTATAAGCACTAAAGCTGCATGACCTGCTCTAACATAATTTTTCTTACCAATTCCAATAAATCTTAAAAGAGTAGAATACCACTCGTCTGCAAGCCGAACTATGGTTTCAGGATATGCTAATATTATAATCAATCCAGAGTTATTCATTTACTGTCTGCCGAAGTTTAAAAGTTTTTATTGAATCATCATTACTTTGAAGATTGTTAAATCGCATTTCTACAACATCCTCTATTTTTTCTACTTGAGTTATGCTTGTTGTCTTTACATAATCTCTATCCATTACAACGCCATATTCTTGATTATCTTTTCCTGCTGTTTTATGAAAACTCATCAGAGAAGTAGAATCTAATTCATTTTCAGTTTTAAAATCTTCAAACCATTGTAAACGTTCTTTTTTCATCTCTTCGGAATATAATGTCGAAGACGACCAGATTTTAGGTTCAACAGGTAATGCTTTAAAATGCTTTTGTGAACCATCCCAAACCAATTCAAATAACTTTAAGTCAGTATTCCAGTCAGCAATTACCAATGTAAACGGTTCAACATCATCAAGATAATAATTTTCAATTGAAGCAACTACATCATCAGAAGATAATAAATCGTTAACAACTACACCTCGACTCATTCTATAATCCGCTTTTCTTTCATGGCAAGTAAATCCGCCATTTAACAAACAGATTAAACGATTTTTTTCGCTCACTCCAATCCAGGTACCTCCAGCAAGCTCGTCTTTAGGAAACATCATTTTAGTATCCTTTATAGAATAAATATCTGGCGCTAACGATGTCCTATTGGGAGCTTCATCTCGATTAGAGGTTAATATAAACTCATTTTTTCCTTTTGGAATTATAGTAACTGTACACATAAATTTGTAGTCTAAAAACGGTACAGCAACTTACAAAAAATAACCAATATTTTAACGTGGTTTTTGTAATCCTTCAAATAAAATATCTTCAAAAAAGTTGTAACTTTGCAGCTCAATATTTAATAAATCATAAAACCAAAATAAATCATGGCAACAGGATTTTATAATGTACCAAAGGCAGTTAACGAACCTGTAAAATCGTATGCACCAAATAGTCCGGAACGTAATGAATTACTAGCTACTTATAAAAAAATGTATGCTGAAAACGTTGACATTCCTTTTTATATTGGTG
>JAGLKH010000146.1 GCA_023141985.1 Flavobacteriaceae bacterium
AGATTTTTTAATTTTTATTTTAACCGGAACATAATAACAAATTTCTCGTCTGGATTTTCCTCGCGCTCTTATTTCAATATCCATTTTTTGCCACTCATCATTGTCATTTTTATAAGAAAGTGTTGTTTTTATATAGGTGCTATCATTTGTATTTTTCTTTAATTCTTTATTGGAGTAACTTAACTTTATAGGAAGTATAGATTGTTCTTTAAAGAGAAGAGATACGTTTTCTGAATCTACCGAATTGTTTAAATTCTGAGCAAATAAAAAAGATGTTGAGGTTAATTGAAAGAAAAGGAGAACATATATTATTTGCTTATTCATAATATTGTTTCTATATTAACAAATATAGTATATTTACATTACAAACTATGAATAAATACCTTGCAATAATTAACCTCAGAACACTAATTGCTATTGTAATTGCAATTATAACGCCTGTAATTGCCTTTTACTACAATATAAATTATAATATTGATTTAACTCTTATAAGCATCGCAATTGTATTCCCTTTAGTATTTACTATTCGCAGTTCATTTAGACGAAGAGAAAAAGCATTAGAGCATTTAAGCCAGTTTAGAGGTGCCATTAAAACCATAGATTATCTTTTCTTGACTACAACTGGTTTACCTGATGAAAAGAAAAATGAAATATCTGAGATTTTAGTTGAAATTAGTGAAAAAGTAATTGAACATTTAAAAGATAGCGATTATAACACAAAAGATCTTGATGAAGTTATAAATAAAGTATATCTATTTCTTTTAGAAAATAATGAGAGCTGGCCTAAAAGTTTAAAGGATAGAATTATTCGTTTCATGAATGATTTACATGAAGCTGTCGATAATTTACACGCTATACACACGCATAGGACACCTATTAGTTTAAAGGCCTATTGTCTAATATTTATTTATATTTTCCCTCTTATTTATACGCCAACAATTATCAACAAGATAGGAGCTGATACTACAATTTGGATTACTTATTTTGTTGTTATTTTAAGTGAGTTTATCTTAATTTCACTTTATAATATTCAGGATCATATGGAGTATCCTTTTGACCAGGATGGTTTGGATGATATAAATTTGATTGTTTTTAAAAAAAATAGATAATTATTATTAAATAACCTATTTACATTTTAGTTGTAATAATTACAAGCTTCTCATTATTTAAATTTGTAGTAAAAAACACATATAAATCCCCGCCATCTTTAATGTTGAATTTATTTTTAAGCTGATTTACAGTTTCAGGAAAATTCCTAACAGTTACATTAGCCTTTTTTGAACCCAATGCTTTGCGGATAGCTTTCTTATTATAAGGCAATACGTCAAAAATTTTAAAACAGCGCCCAGGGAAATCAATGTACTCTGCTGATGTATATAAATGCGAATGTATTTGTAGCTTATCAATCTTAAGCTTATATGAAATAATTTTAAATGCTCCGGATTTTAAAATTGCAGAATTAGGTTCATACAAATAGGTGAGAGGCAAACTGTATTTTACTTCTGCATTAGTTTCATCTTCTAAATTGAAATTGAAATGTTCTTTCTTTCCGTTTTTAATATTTACTGTTACTATAGAGATTATGCCTTTAAAATCTTTTTCTAAAATCCATAGCAATTCTTTTACTTCATTATTTATGGCTACAACATGTATGGCCTTTACATTTTTTAATTCGTCAATACCTATAGAAATATCTAACAATGGAGACGTTTTAATAAGGATATTTTTTGTGTGCTGAAAGTGCAATTCTATATGTTCAGGAATATTTGGTAAGCAATCTTTTAAAAAGAAGACCTTACCTTTAACACTATGCCTTCGTGATGGATCTGCATAAATCCAATCAAATTTTTTTGATGTGCTTTTTAGATATTCTATACCATCAATATTAAGTGTATTTATATTTTGAATATTCAGTTGCTTGTTGTTGTGATTTGCAATTTGTGATAATTCATTATCGATTTCACAATGTATAACATCTTTAAAATGCTTTGCAAAATAATAACAGTCAACCCCAAAACCTCCAGTAAGGTCTACAATGGATTTTCCACTTATTAATTTAGATTTATATTGTGCTGTAATTTCGGAAGACGTTTGCTCAATATTAAGTTTATTCGGGTAGTAAACATTGTTGGCATTAAACCAAATTGGAAGTTTTCTTTTACACTTTTTTTTTGCCTCAATTTGCTCAATGACTTCACGAGTTTCAACACCTTCAAAAGTGATTCCCTTTAGTAATAACGAAGTGATATCAGAGTTTAAATTAGAATTTATAAACTCCTGAATTACAGTATTTAAAATTACTTTATTCAAACTAAAACTATATGTCCTTAGTGAGCTGTTTTACGATCTTATTTTCGGATAAAAATTCTTTTAAAACCACTTTAATTGCAGTGTATGTTGGGATTGCAACAATTAAACCAATTACTCCAAAAAGAATACCAGCAATAAGGATTACTAAAAAGATTTCTAAAGGATGTGCTTTTGTGGCTTTTGAAAAAATTTGAGGCTGACTAAAGAAATTATCTACGAGCTGACCAAAAACAAACCCTATCATTACATATATGGTTTTGGGTAATATAACATCACTAAAACTCGCATCAATATTGCTTGTCATTGTTAAAATAAGCATCAAAATTCCTCCGATAAGTGGACCAACATAAGGGACAAGATTGAGTAAGGCACATAAAAAAGCGATAACTATTGCATTTTTAATTCCGAAAACTAAAAGCACAATGGTGTAAATAACAAATAATATTAGGATTTGAAATATTAAACCAATAAAATATCGAGATAACAAATTCTTAATTTTATCAAACGATTTTTTTGACCTTGTTTCTTCACTATCAGGAACTAAAATTAATATGCCTTGTTCGAGTAGGTGGCTGTCTTTAAGCAAAAAGAAAGCAATAAATAATACTGAAAATAAGCCAATGCTAAAGCTACCAAAACCACTTATAACCGAATTTAAAAAATTTGGAATTATAGAATAATCTAATTTAGAGAGCAAATTAGAATCTTTGAAAGATTGCTCTACATCTAAATTATTAATAGCAAAATATTCTGACACTTGATAATATAAGTTTTCAATATTACCTTGTAACTCTTCAATATTCAATAAGGATAAATTTCGGCCTTGTTCGATTATTAAAGGAATAAACATAAGTACAAGACCAACAAAAAGGCCAATTAAAATAAGCATTGTAATTATAACAGCAAAAGTATTCTTAAATTTTAGTTTCGATTTTAAAATGCCTACAATTGGCCGTCCTATTAAAGAAAGTACTGCAGCAATTGCTATATAAACAAGAACGGATTGTATTTTATATAGGAAAAAAAAAAGCAAAAAAATACCAACCACAATGGCAAGTGCTTTTAAAATTCCATTGGTTATGCTGTTAGAATTATTCATGTAGTAAATATACATATTGAAGTTGGAGGCACAAAGACTGAAGTAATCTTTTTAAAGTCACTGCCAGGAGTTTTACGACGTGGCAGTCTTATAATAATTATCTATGATTCATGTGATTGCTTCATTACACTTTCAATGGTAATTATATAAGCTGCTTTGTGATTTCATATAAAGCAATATTTGTAGCTTGTGCCACATTCATACTGCTATTTTGTCCAAACATATTGATGTGTATTATATCATCTGAAAGATTCAAAAGGTCTTTTGAAACTCCAAAATTCTCATCGCCAACAATGAGTGCTATAGGTTTTTCTTTGGAAAACTGAAATGTATGAATAGGAGAACTTTTACTTGTAATTTCAAGTGATATGATCCAGCATCCTTCATTTTTAACTTGCTCTACAACTTCTGAAGCAGAATTGGAAACTTTAAATCTTACAACTTTTTCAGTCGCTCTCGAGGTTTTAGTTATTTTTCGTCCAAGAGGAATTTGTTTACCACAAAATATTATTTCTTTAACTCCAAATGCATCAGCAATTCTAAACAAACTACCAATATTTGAAGCATTAGTAACATTCTCGCAAACCAAAGTTATTGGAAAGTTTTGTTCTGTAAAGTTAGTATTGTAATGGTTGAGTTGCATATTTTATATGTTGAGAGATTCTTTGTTTAGTAAAAATTAATAACGAACAATCATTAATTCTCAAAAGCATATTTAACAATATTAGCTCCCATTTTTAATGCTCTTAGTCTAACTTCTTCAGGATCGTTATGCACTTCCGGATCTTCCCAGCCATCACCTAAATCGCTTTCGAAGGTAAACAGTAAAACTAATCTGCCTTCATAAAAAATACCAAGAGCTTGTGGACGTTTGCCATCATGCTCATGAATTTTTGGTAAACCTTTTGGAAATTTATAAGCGATATTAAATATCTGATGGTTCTTTGGGAGTTCAATTAAATCTTTATCAGGAAAAATTTTCTTTAATTCCTTGGTAATGTATGGCTGCATTCCATAGTTATCATCGATATGTAAGAAGCCCCCGGATATTAAATAGCTGCGTAAATTCTCTGTGTCGGTATCATTAAAAAAAACATTACCATGCCCTGTCATGTGTAACAATGGAAACTGAAAAATATCTGTACTGCCTACTTCAACCGTTTGCGGTATGCTATTAATTTTAGTATTAATGTTAGTATTACAAAATTTAATAAGATTTGGTAACGCTGTTGGATTGCTATACCAATCGCCACCTCCTTTGTATTTTAAAATAGCGATCTCTTGTGAGAACGAGAAAAATGATAAAAGACAAATGATAAAAAACAGAAAAAATTTCATTTTATTCATTAGCATAAGTAACACTATAACAAGCTACAATTGCAGCAGTTTCGGTTCGTAATCTGGTTTCTCCCAAAGTTACAGGAATAAATTTATTTTGAATAGCCATTTCAATTTCTTTAACAGAAAAATCACCTTCTGGCCCAATTAAAATGGTAACGTCCTGTTTGGGCTGTAATACCTGCTTTAAAGATTTCTTGTCGGATGCTTCACAATGTGCAATAAACATTTGTCCTTTGAAATCTTGTTTAATAAAGTCTTTAAAATGGATAGCATCATTCAATCTTGGTAAATAATATTGTAGTGACTGTTTCATGGCAGATTGTATTTTCTTTTCAAAACGTTCTTGCTTAATAATTTTACGTTCACTTTGCTCACAAATAATAGGAGTAATGCTTTCTATACCGATTTCGGTAGCTTTTTCTAAAAACCACTCATAGCGATCGTTCATTTTTGTTGGCGCAACTGCCAAATGTAAATTGTAGTTTCGTTTGGGCTGTACT
>JAGLKH010000147.1 GCA_023141985.1 Flavobacteriaceae bacterium
GTACAGTAGAACCCATGACCTTTTTTAAGTTGTGGGTTTTTTTGTTTTTAAAGGTTGAATAATAATAGAATTTTATCACAAGGCATTGATTAAAATAATATGACTCTATTAGTACTTCTCGATTTATTTCTGATAATTGATTAACAATAATCAATTATTTAAACGCAAATGTATCGGTTCTGACACCTTCTATAAAAGTTTAAAAGATGTACAGAACCCTTTTACATACTTTGCATTTTCAGTTAAAAAATGTGTATCCAATATTCTTTACTGAAATATTCATAAACCATTATATCTTTCCTGTCTAAAAATTGATATATAAAATTCGTGATATTTTCACTAAATTTAATTCTTCTATTTACTTACAATGGAACTTGTTTGTCATTAAATGGAGTTCCACCTACTAATGCTTTTTGCTCCCATAATGTTTGTCTTTTAACAGATATAGCTTTAAACACTCTACATTAATAATGTCTGTTTATTCTTTGTTATCTATTATTTTTTATCTTTACTTTGATCTTTATTTAAACTATATGTAGCCTATGATTTATCATTCTTTTTTCAGTCCCAAGAACCTAATTTTTTTTCTACTTTTTTTTACATCTTCATTAACAATAACAGCACAAAAGAATATTCAAATTTGGGAAGACCTTTTAAAAAACGATAGAAGTTCTGCTTTGCATCTTGTCGAAAAACTTAATACAGACAACGACATAGAAAATTTAATACTGAAGAAACTTGTTCAAATGGAAAATGGAATAATGCAATGTGATCCAAATTTTGTTTCTAAAGTTTCAAGTTATCCAAATTTTGAAAACTACTTATTCTCAAATTGGATGTTGCCATATTTTTTTAACGATTATATTGAAAATGGATTCAACTCTACAACCTTTGAAGTGCCACATTTACTTGATGCTACAAAAATCTCCAATTCCACAGTTAAAAATAGCCTTTATTATTTACAAGCAGTAACCAAGAGGCACCAGAGGGAATGGGATAAATATGCTAACTTAATTAATAATATAAATGCTGTTGACGAATGGGAGTATTGTGGTGTTTTTGAAAATTTGAATTCTAGTGGAATTGAAATGCCTTATGACCCAGAAGAAATAGTCTCTACAGGTATAGTATTTGATGCTCAAAGTAAAGGTGATGCAATGTGGTATAAACCTGGAGCTAATAAGGAAGTATATAATTTTTTCACTAATCATTCTGAATACGGTTCTGGTGTGCATTACGCACAAACTTTTATTTATTCACCTACTAATCAAAGAATTCATTTAAAATTAGGAAAAGGAGGCTTAATCCGTCTTTGGTTAAATGATGTTCTCATTCTAGAAAGTGATAATGAATATATTACTGAATTGGATGCTTATACCTATGCAGTTAATTTACAAAAGGGTGTAAATAGAATTTTAGTAAAATCTGCCACGAGTGGAGAAACACCATATTTCATAATGCGTCTAGAAGATTTAAACGGAAACTCTAATAAAAATTATAATGTTTCATTCAAAGACAGAAATTATATTAAAGGTAATATTGATTCAGTTAATCCAATATTAATTCCTCATAGCGTAGAAACCTATTTTGAAAAGAAACTTGAAGATAATAATAGTGATATTAACTTAAGTAGATATTGCCTTTATCTTTCCTATTTTAGAAATGGTCGTCTCAATGAGGCTATTGAACTCTTAAATTCATGGGCAGAACAATTTCCGAAAAGCTCGTTAATAAAGACATGTTTAATAGAATGCTACACAGCAATGGACGACAATAATACATTAAAGAAGTTGCAAAATAATATTAAGCGTCTAGATCCTGACTATTATTTATCATTAATGCTGGAATTCCAGAATTTAGATGAATTAATGAAATTAGATATTCAAAAATATGAGTCGAAACTAAAAAAAATAGGAAATTCTGTTGATTATCCATTTATTAAAACAACTAGCGATTTATTGATTTTTTTGCGTCAAAATGACAGAGTAAAGATGCAACAAAAATTAGATGTTCTAATGAATGACAAAACACTACCTTCTACTATTAAACCAACATTTTCTGAATTTTATTCTTCAGTCTTCAATGATGATAATGAAACTATAAAAACTCTTGAAAGGATTAATAAATTTGAATACAATTGGCAAAGTATAAAAACTTTAGCAAAATACTACAGAAAGCAAAATAGAATAGAAGATGCTATTCAACTTTATATTAATTCAATAGAGAAATTTGGTGATGATAATAATGTTATTTACAAGCTAATTTCATTGTTGCACGATACTGGACAATATCAGCGTTCCTTATCGTATATTGAAAAGACCCTGGAGAACTATCCTAATTCTTATTTATTCACTAAACTAAAAGGGGATACTTATGTTCAACTTAACAAAAAAGATGAGGCAATCAAATTGTATGAAACAGCCTTAAGAAGAAGCCCATCAGATAATGAATTAAGAACTAAAATTAATGATTTACGAAAAAATACAAATCCTCTTAATGATTTTCATGTTGATGATGCTTATAACTATATTAATGAGAACAGAAATACTATTACTAAAAATAACTACGGACTGAATACACTTTTGAATCAGACAGACATATTGGGCTATAAAAATGGCGGTGGTGAATATAAAGCGACATTGATTTATGAGATAACCTCTCAAAATGGAATAGATATTTTTAAGGAATATAGTTTAGGTTTATCAGGGGATTATATAATTAAAAAATCTGAAATTGTAAAGCCCAATGGCGATACTGTTCCAGCAGATCGCAATGGCTCTGACTTAGTGTTTGACGAATTAGAAATTGGAGATGTAATTTATATAGACTATGATGCTCGATATACAAGAAATGGTAGATTTTATAAAGATTATATTTTATCTCATAGTTTTAATGGTTATCATCCAACAATCAAAAACGTCTATAGATTTTTAACTCATGATAAAAAGGTAAACCATATTGTCACAAATGGAACAGTTGACTATAAAAATTATAAAACAGGAGAACTTTACATTCATGAGTGGTCTTTAAATAATATTTCTGGGATTCCAATTTCCGAAGATTATATGCCAACTTTCACTGATGTCACAACAAAACTACACATAAGTTCGATAGATTCTTGGGATGAAATTGCAACTTGGTATTCTGATATAGTAAGGAAGCAACTAAAATTTGATTATATAGTTGAAGAAGCGTTTAACTCAATTTTTCCTAATGGGTATGAACAATTGTCAGAAGAAGAAAGAGCAAAAAGGATTTATTATTACATCACAAATAACATGAATTATAGTTATGTTAACTTTAGGCAAGGAGGATATGTACCACAAAAGCCTTCAAAAACAATAAAAACTAGACTTGGTGATTGTAAAGATTTTTCATCTTTATTTCTCATACTTGCCCAACAAGCGAAATTAGATACAAGAATGGTGTTAATACTCACATCTGATTATGGTGAAAATGAATTGGTTTTACCTAGTTCAGACTTTAATCATTGTATTGTTAAGGTTAAAATTGATGGGATGGATCAATTTCTTGAACTTACAGATAAATATTTACCTTTTAAATCATTACCTATGTCCCTCCGTGATGCTGCTGCTCTAGAAATTCCTTTTGATAGTTCCGAAAAATTTACATCTGGTTTGATGCATCTAAAAAAAGCACTAAGAGAACCTGCTAAATTTAAAAGTAATTATGTTATGGATTTAGGGCAAGACTTTTCTAAAATTGATTTAACCTCAACAATATCTGGTCACTTAGCGTCATATTATATTGATATTTTTGAAAATAAAAAAGATAAATTATTAAAAGAGACTTTACAAGAAGAAATATCCAACAGGTCTAGTGAGGTGATAAAGTTAGTTGATATAAAAGCAATTAATCATGCTAAAAATGAGGATATAATTAAATTCAAAACTGAGCTTACTACTGAATTAGCAGTAAATAAAATTGGTGATTTGTTTTCATTTAAAATTCCGTTTTTTTTAAATCCATATAATAATTCGATTATCCAAAATGAGAACCGATCATATCCTATAGATTACAAACAATATGAAAATTCAGATTTTTACAATGAAAGTATTCTTATAAGACTAAAAGAGAACCAAAAAATTA
>JAGLKH010000148.1 GCA_023141985.1 Flavobacteriaceae bacterium
ATCCTGACCAATAATTACTTTGGCAATTTCGGTTCTTAACGCTTTATATTTTAAAACCAGTTTTTCTATTGCAGCAACATCCGACATAAAGAATTAATTTTCATTTTTAAGCCAGTTACTATTAAAAACACATTCGCGATATTCTCCATTTACCCTGATAAAGGTATCCATAATCTTTTCTTCCTGCCATTTTTCGATTGCATTTATCTGTTTTTCCCGTAATGCTAATTCTTTTATCTTAATATAATCTTTAGCAAAATTGGCTTCATGCTCATCTGTTCTATTTGTGACTGTTAGTATTTTAAACTTCTCTGGATTAATACGGTCTTCATCTTTAAGTACAAGACTAACTTCTTTATCTTTTAAATTTTGAATTTGGGAATATAATTCAGGATCCATTTTTGTTAATGGAAAAACATAATCTTGCGTTTCCGGGTTAATTAACAACCCTCCTTCATACTTTGTTTCCTTTTCGTCGCTTACTTCCCTGGCAGCATCTGCAAAAGTAATTTCACCATCAACAATAAGCTTCCTGGTTAGCTCTAATTTTTCTTTAGCTTCATTTACAGCTTGTTGTGTTACTTTAGGCCTTAATAAAATATGCCGAACATCGTATTCCTGTCCTCTAATCTTTTCTAGTAAAATGATATGATAACCGAATTCGGTTTCAAAAGGATCGGATATTTCTCCTTCTTGTAAAGAAAATGCAACATTTCTAAACTCTTTTACCATTTGTGGACGTTTTCGATTTAAAGTATATTTACCTCCAGTCTTTCTTGAGGGTACATCATCGGTGTATAATACTGCTTTTGTGGTAAAACTTGCACCATTATCTAATACATCTGCTTTAAATTCTTTTAGTCTATCTATTACTTTTTGTTTTTCGGCTTCAGTAGTTTTAGGGATTACAACAATTTGGGCTACTTTAAGTTCTGTGCCAAATACAGGGCGTTCATCTTTTGGAATCTTATTAAAAAACTGCCTGACTTCTTCAGGGGTAACTTCTATTTCTTCAATGACTTTTTGTTGCATCAAATTTGCCATTTTACCATTCTTGTTAAGCTCAAACATTTCATCTCTTAATTCTTGCTCGCTCTCTTTTCTATAATACTCAATTAATTTTTCTATTGAGCCTATTTGCTGTGCAAAGGCATTGATTTGTTGATCTACATTAGATCTTATCTCAACATCATTAACTTCTAAACTATCTTGTATGGCATGATGCATATAGAGTTTGTCTTCAAGTAATTTACCAAATAACTGACACCTGGTAATATCTTTTGTAGATACACCACTTTGTTCTAAATTGATAAATTGCTTATCTATATCGGAATCTAAAACCACGAAATCGCCTACAACTGCTACAACACCATCAATTTTTATACGTTGTGTAGAATCTACTTTTTTTACAGTTTCTACAATTTCTTTTTCATCTTCAATAATTTCTTGCGACATTGTTACAAATGGTAACAGCATCAAAATACTTAATACTATGTACTTCACTTTAATTAAAAATTTCAAATTGTTTGTTTTTAATGGCATCTCTTGTGATGTCCTTTTCTAATTGCTTTATAAACTCCAGCTTACGTTTGTTTATTACGATTTGTTTAATCGTTGGCATGACATATTCTATTGGAGCTGTTTCATTTCTATTTAGAACGTCATTAATTTGCATCAAATATAATCCTATTGAATCTTTGAGTTGTATAAAATTAGATTTTTTTAACAGTTCTTTTTTGTTATCAGAATGAATTGCAGGAATTTTTGCAATGGCTTGATCTAATCTAATCCAAATAGAATCGTTAAGAAAGTAAGATTTAAACTGAATTGCAATAGAATCTAAAATGGTTTTATCTTCATTATCAAATCTTTTAAAACGGTCTTCGATTTCTTTTAAGTTTATACTATTAGTGTTTACATTAATATATCTAAACTTAATAAGCTCTTCATTTAATTTAAAAGTTTCAATGTTTCTGTTATAAACCTCTTGTGCTTCTTCTTGTGTAACCGCAGTATCTATACTTTGTTTTACAAGTGCTTCTAAATAAGCTTTAATAAATAAATCGCTCTTGTATTGTTGAACCAGATCTTTAAATTCACTTTGCTTTTCTTCGGATAAATTTATTTCAGCTCCATTTATAAGCAATTGTTGAGTTGCCCATTGGTTAATATAATTATTTACTCGTAATGTACTGTCCTCTTTTGTAGTTCCTTCTAAAATTAAATCTTTTATATCATCCTTGTACAAATAGCTGTCATTAACCCTGGCGATAGGGAATTCACTACCAGATTTTTTGAAAAAATCGCAGGAAAAAAAGATTGCAAAAATCAATATTAGTATGTAATTATTATATCTCAATTACTTTTTATTAAAGATTTTACTTTTGCTAAAACATCTGTATCTATAGAAACCATATAAGTCTTATGTAATTTTTTTAACCATTGTTTTTCAACCTCATCTTGATAATCGCTTATTACCTTTCCTCTTGACTCATCAAAAGTTTTTTCTGTTTGTGGTAAAATACGTTTTACTTCTATAACATGGTAAGCGTCATTATAATGATAAATTTTAGAAATCCCTTCTTTAAAAATAAAATCTTTAGGTAGTGTTTGATGTTCGGCATTCATTATAGCACTTGTAAAAATAACATTTTGCAAATCGTTTTGGTTTAACTGTGTTTTTATAGTTTCTATACTGTTACCTTTTTTAAGCATTTTTTTTACTGTACTTATATCTTTTTCTTTAGACGATGTCGCTACAATAGCATCAATACGTTCTTGCCAAAGATATTTTGTATTATTTTTATTAAAATAATTTTTTAACCCAACAGTATCTAATTTTACAGCATTCCAGATTTTAGCTTCCATGAGATCAAACAATAATAGACCTTCTCTATATTCTTCTAAAATTTCTGCAAATTCCGGGTTTTCAAATTCTAAATTTTCTTCGTGATAAGCCAATAATTTAACATTAAGAAAATTGTTATACTGCTCCTTTAAAACCTCAACAATTGGTCTTTTAACAATGTTTTTTCGCTGCGAATTATATAAAAAATTTGCAAAATCATTATAGGTAAATTGTTTGTTAGCAATTTTAAGGAAATTCTTGTCTTTATCTAAATTAGAAGGTATTGTCCAACTTCTTTTAAAAAACTCTTGATTTATAATCGATTTGAAATAATCAAGTTCAGGATTTGTGTTTTCTATATTATATTTCTTTTTTAAAGTATTGAATAAGGATTTATTTATTAGTTTAGAACGCGAATCTCGTTTTACCCTTGACTCAAGGTCAAACTTCATATCTTCAAAAGATTTAATCGGACTTTTATTATATAGCTTGGCTATATGCCAACCATAATTTGTTTTAAAAGGTTTAGATATTTCTCCAATTTCCTTTAAACTAAATGCTAAATCTTCAAAATCTACTGAGCTTAATTGCCCACTTTTAAAAGGAGACAATTTTCCTCCATTTTTAGCAGAATTTTTATCATCTGAAAATTGCTTGGCTAAAGATTCAAAGCTTTCAATTTGCTGTATAAGCTTGTATATTTCTTGAATTCGAATTTCGGGCTTAATTAAAGAATCTTTCTGATTATTAGAAATCATAATATGCCCTACGGTAACTTCACCTCTTGATCTTCGCTTGTCAAAAACTTTAACGACATGATATCCAAACGATGTTCTAAACGGTTTTGATACTTCGCCTATCGGTGTATTAAATGCCACAGTTTCAAAATCGTAAACCATTTTAAATCCTGAAAAATATCCTAAATCTTCTGCAAAAATTGTTTTCCCATTGTGTACATCTTTTTGAAGGCTTTCAAAACCTTCGTTTAACAATCGATCTCTTAATTTTAATATTGTAGCGTATGCCATTGCAGTATCTTTTTCATGTTCGGCTAATTTCACCAAAATATGACTCGCTTTTATATCGTAGGAAATCCGCTCATAAGCCTCTTTAACCAATTCGTCTGTGACTTTATGATCGGTAAGATAATTTTTTACTAACTGTTTTTTATAGCCTCCTAATTCTTTAATATATTGAGGGTTCTCATCAAATTTTAAAGCTCTGGCTTCAATAAGTTTAAGTTTATAATTTATAAATAATTTAAGATATTCATCTACATTTTTTTGAGATTCGTCTTTAACTAAATCTAAATTTTTGTTATATACTCTAAGAAATTCTGAAGCTAATACCGGAGTGTTATCTAAAGTAAATAACACATCGCCCTTTTTGATTTGTGCGCTTGTAAAAATTACAAAAAACAGTAAAAAACACTTAGTTAAAATATTAGTTTTCATGTGTTAATGTTTATTATTTTTTAGTGGTCATCCCGATATCTCCCGATAGCTATCGGGACGGGACTGTTCGCAATTAAATATTTTATTTATTGAAATACTTTTATCATGCTCGTTTCATAAAAATCAAGCTTTTTTTCAATGAGAGCAAAAATAATAATATTAACCCATAATACAAGCTGTATTACAAACGATTATAAAGAGTGTAGTGATAAATTGCTAAATACTTTTTTTTGAATTGGAAATTAAAAAGTTTTCAACACGAAACTGTTGTAGTTTCTGTCAAATCCACTATTATATTTTATAAGCTCTATATTTAACTCTAAACAAAAATTAAAACTTATAAAAACAAAACTACTTTTTACTTTTTTATTATTATTGTCCCTACAATTTGCAACAGCCCAGAGTAATTGAATTTATTAATATGGTACAAGAAGTTTAATCAAATTTATATTGATTAAATCTGTTTTGTAATTCACAATAAAAACTATGTTCAATAGAGTTAAATTCTAAATTAAAAGTTATTGTATCTTTACTTGACTATATTTATGCCTTAGTAAATTATAAACTAAAAAATTAAGCAAACACTCTATGAATATTAAAAATGTAACCATTGCAGGTGCAGGCACTTTAGGCTCTCAAATAGCATGGCAAACAGCCTTTAAAGGTTTTAATGTTACCGTTTATGATGCCTTCGATAAAGGCATTGAGCGTGGTAAGCAATTTCATCAGCAATTTGCAAATTTATTTTTAAATTCACGAGGCATTTCTCAAGAAAAAATTGATCAAACCCTTGCTCGATTAAGTTATACAACTCATTTAGCTGAAGCTGTAAAAGATGCAGATCTTATTAGCGAATCGATTCCGGAAAATCTTGAAA
The DNA here is from genome assembly GCA_023141985.1 of Flavobacteriaceae bacterium. GTDB lineage: Bacteria > Bacteroidota > Bacteroidia > Flavobacteriales > Flavobacteriaceae > PRS1. The sequence continues at coordinate 5,180 of JAGLKH010000148.1, forward strand.
TTAAAAAAGCTTTTTATGTTGAGTTATCTGAATTAGCTCCTGAAAAAACAATATTTACGACTAATTCTTCAACTTTACTTCCAAGTCAATTTGCTGCAGAAACCGGACGTCCGGAAAAATTTCTTGCTTTACATTTTGCCAATTGGATTTGGGATGCCAATATTGGTGAAGTGATGGGTCATCCAAATACTGATTCGAAATATTTTGATAGGGTTGTAGAATTTGCGAAAGAAATTGGTATGGTTCCCATTCCAATCCATAAAGAACAAAATGGTTATGTAATAAACGCTTTACTTGGGCCATTACTTTCGGCAGCAGGGAACTTATTGGTAAACGAAGTTGCAGATTTTGAAACTATTGATAAAACATGGATGATTACCTCCGGAACAAAAATGGGCCCTTGTGCTATTATGGATATGGTAGGATTAGAAACCATATACAACATAGAAAAACTTTGGGGTGAAAAATTAAATGATAAACTTGGATTAGCTCGAGTAGAATATTACAAAAAAAAATTTATAGACAAAGGTAAATTAGGAATGAAAACAAAAGAAGGTTTTTATACCTATCCGAATCCTAAGTACAAGAATCCGGATTTTTTATCTTGAACCCATCTTGAGTTCTTAAAAAAAAATAAATGAGTACTATAAAAGATAAATTTAATTTAAAAGCTAAAGTAGCTGTCATAACCGGATCTTCAAAAGGTATTGGTAAAGCCATTGCAAAAGCTTTTGCAGAGTGTGGTGCTACTGTAATTATTAGTAGCAGAAAACAAGACGCTTGCGAAGAAGTCGTTACCGAATTTAAAGCATTAGGATTAAAAGCTATTGCCATTGGGTGTCATGTTGGAGATGATAACAGCAGAAAAAGTTTAATAGAAAAAACCATAAGCGAATGTGGAGGCATTGATATTTTAGTTAACAATGCCGCCAGTAACCCAATTTATGGTCCCATTGAAGATGCACCATTAGACGCTTTCGATAAAATAATGGACATCAATGTAAAAGCTCCTTGGGATTTAGCTAATAAATGTTTAGAAAGCATGAAATCAAGAGGTGGAGGAAGTGTCATTAATATTAGTTCTATTGAAGGCGAACATCCGGGTTTTGGTCTTGGTTTGTATTCTATGAGTAAAGCTGCTATTTCAATGCTTACTAAAAATCAAGCCAAAGAATGGGGAAGACATGGCATTCGGGTTAATGCTATTTGCCCGGGATTGATACAAACAAAATTTAGCTCTGCGCTCTGGACCGACGATAAAGTAATGGGTCATATTAATAAAAAATTACCTCTTGGAAGAATGGGTCAGTCTGAAGAAATAGCAAGTGTAGCATTGCTATTAGCATCAGAAGCTGGCAGTTATATTACGGGTAGTTTACTTGTAGCTGATGGGGGATATTTAATTTCAGGATAACAAAAAAAAGTTAAAAAATGAATTTTGAACATACAGAAAAAGTAAAAGGGTTATTACAAAAACTTCAGGATTTTATGGAAACTAATGTGTATCCAATAGAACAAGAAGTTAATGCCTATAATTCTAATCCAAAATATATATGGACATCACATCCATCAATTGAAGAATTAAAAGACAAAGCTAAAGCTGCCGGTTTATGGAATTTATTTCTCCCAAAGGATTATGGTAAATTCAGCCCGGGACTAAGTAATTTAGAATATGCTGCAATGGCAGAATTAATGGGTCGTGTACCTTGGTCTGCTGAAGTTTTTAATTGTTCGGCACCAGATTCCGGAAACATGGAAGTTTTTGCAAAATATGGTACTTCAGAACAACAGGAAAAATGGTTAAAACCATTAATGGAAGGGACTATTCGTTCAGCTTTTTTAATGACCGAACCACAAGTTGCATCTTCTGATGCTACAAATATTGAAACTTCAATAGTTCGCGATGGCAATGAATATGTAATTAATGGCAAAAAATGGTGGGCTTCCGGTGGTATGGATCCAAACTGCAAGGTCACTATTGTAATGGGAAAAACAGATCCTAATGCATCACGATATGTTCAGCAAAGCATGATTATAGTACCAATGGATACGCCTGGATTAAAGTTAGTTAGACCTTTATCTGTTATGGGGAATTTAGATTCTCCCGAAGGTCATGCCGAATTTCTTTTAGAAAATGTAAGAGTCCCTATAGAAAATATATTGTTAGG
>JAGLKH010000149.1 GCA_023141985.1 Flavobacteriaceae bacterium
GAATGATTGGAATGGCTCAACGCGCTATGGAAATGATGTGCAAACGCTCTACTGAACGAATGACTTTCGGTAAAAAATTAGCGGAGTATAGTAGTATACGTCAAGATATTGCTAAATCTAAATGTGAAATTGAACAAGCACGATTACTAACGCTAAAGGCCGCTTACATGATGGATACTGTTGGTAATAAAGCTGCTACAGATATTATTGCGATGATAAAAATAGTTGCACCAAACATGCTGTTAAATGTTGTGGATAGAGCCATGCAAGTTCATGGCGCGAAAGGCGTATCTCAAGATCTGCCATTGTCTCAATTTTACCTGTATGGCAGAATGCTTAAATACGCAGATGGCCCGGACGAAGTCCATATGTATCAATTAGGAAAGAGAACCATAAAAGCGTTTAGTTAATAAATAAGTGCCTAAAATATTTAAAGAACTTGAAGTTAAAATGTTGTCAGCACTTGAAGTTAGATAGAAAATAAAACTTCAGACACTTTTAACTTTAGCACACTTTAAGTACTGAATACAATTATCAGATGAGTAAGATTTATTTAATAAGACATGCACAAGCCTCATTTTTAGCCGATGATTACGATAATTTATCAAACAAAGGCTTCTTACAATCGGATGCTTTAGGAAGGTATTTTGTAGAGAAAAACATTCATTTTAATAAAATATTTATTGGTAAATTAAAAAGGCAGCAGCAGACTTTTGAAAGGTTTGCACAAGCATTTACAGCCAAAGGAATAGAATTACCAGATCCCATTTATTTAGAAGAACTAAACGAGCATCAAGCTTTAGATGCTTTAAATTTCTATTACGAAGATTTTATGACCCAAAATAATACTGTCAAAAAATTAGAGATAGAAATACATGAAAACCCTAAGCTAAAGCAAAAAAATTCACTCATAATTTTTGAATTGTTTTTAAAAGCTTATGCTTCAGGAAAATATGCGGCCAATCATAAAACTATTCAATCATGGTCTAATTTTCGTTTACAAACTAAAAAAGGGGTGGCTAACATTTTAGAGCAAACAAGAAAAGGTGAAACCATAGGGGTATTTACATCAGGAGGGACTAAAAGTTCTATTATTGGAGATAGTCTGGGTGTGACTGAAGAAAAAATTTCAGAATTAAATTTAACTATCAGAAATACGTCTTTTTCTCAACTTCTGTTTTCAAAAAACAGACTTAATGTATTAAGCTTAAATGAAATACCTCATCTGCCTAAAGAATTAATAACTTTTGTTTAAATAAAAGTAAGTATGCCAAGTGACAATACAGTAGAAGTAAGAAAAGAAGAAGCATTACATCTTGACAATTTGAAACGTTTTTTGTACGAACACCATTTGATAAAAGATGTAAAGAGCGGTATTGAAACCAGGCGGTTTTTAGGTGGTTTTTCTAATCTTACCTATTTAGTATTGGTAGAAAATAAAGAGTATGTTTTACGTCGTCCTCCTTTTGGTGCTGTAAAAAGAGGCCATGATATGAGTCGTGAATACAAAGTATTATCCAATTTATATAATGTCTTTAACAAAATTCCAAAGGTATATGCTTTTACCAACGATGAATCTATTTTAGGAGCTTCATTTTATATCATGGAAAAAGCCAATGGTATAATTTTAGATTTTGCAGAAGCCAAAAAAAGAAATATTAGCCCAAGTGACTTTAATACCATTTCCGACACATGGCTTGATACTTTTGTTGCCTTACATAACGTGGATTACAAAGCTGCAGGCCTTGCTGATTTAGGAAAACCTGAAGGCTATGTAGAACGACAAATTACCAACTGGACAAAACAATATGAAAAAGCAAAAACCGATGCTATTGCTGAATCTGAACTCGTTATAAAATGGCTGCAAAACAACCAACCTAAAGCGTATTATAACTGTTTAATCCATAATGATTTTAAATATGACAATGTCATGTTCAAAGACGAAACCTGGGCAGAAATCAATACTATTTTAGATTGGGAAATGTGCACATTAGGAGATCCACTAATGGATTTAGGAACTTCTTTATCTTACTGGATTACCGAAGATGATATGGATGCATTAAAAAAAGGGTTGCCAAGTCCAACTGTGTTTAAAGGAAACCCTAATAGGACAGAAATTGTAGAACTTTACAGCAAAAAAAGTGGCAGGCCCATTAATAATTTGGTGTTTTACTATGTATATGGTCTATTTAAACTGTCGGTTATTGTGCAACAAATTTATTATAGATAC
>JAGLKH010000015.1 GCA_023141985.1 Flavobacteriaceae bacterium
AGCACTCATAATAACCTATTATTGGCCACCAGCAGGAGGTCCAGGTGTACAGCGTTGGTTAAAATTTGTAAAATATTTAAAAGATTTTAATGTAGAGCCCATCGTTTATATTCCCGATAATCCAAGTTATCCTATAATTGATAAAAGTTTAGTAAACGAGATCCCGAAAGAGATTACAATTATAAAACAGCCTATTAAAGAGCCTTATGGTCTTGCAGGTATTTTCTCAAAGAAGAGCTCACAAACAATAAGCAAAGGCATTATTTCAGAACATAAAAATCAAAATTTAATTGAAAAGGCATTACTTTTTATAAGAGGTAATTTCTTTATTCCAGATGCACGTAAACATTGGGTAAAACCTTCGGTTGAATTTCTTTCTAATTATATTTCTGAACAAGAAATAGACACCATTATTACAACAGGCCCACCACATAGCTTGCATCTTATTGGGTTGCAATTAAAACAAAAATCAGGAGTGAAGTGGTTAGCCGACTTTCGTGACCCTTGGACTACCATTGGTTATCATAAGAAGTTAAAGCTTACTAAAGCATCTCTTAAAAAGCATAAACAGCTTGAAAAACAAGTTTTGAATAGTGCAGATCAGGTTATTGTTACAAGTTTCAGAACAAAAAAAGAGTTTCAAGAGATTACTAATAAGCCAATATCTGTAATAACTAATGGTTACGATACAGCAAAAATTGAACAAATTACATTGGATTCAAAATTCTCCTTCTCACATATAGGCTCTTTGCTTTCAGAAAGAAACCCGGAAATTTTATGGCAGGTTTTGAGAGATATAACAAAAGAAAATAAAGAGTTTGAGGCTCATTTTCAGCTTAATTTTGTTGGAGAAGTAAGCCAGGAAATACTTGAAAGTATAGAAATATATGGTTTGACTCATTTTGTAAATATTGTGGGTTATGCGCCTCATAAAGAGGCGATTATATATCAAAGAAAATCGCAAATTTTATTATTAATTGAAATAGATTCAGAGGATACTAAATGTATCATTCCAGGAAAACTATTCGAATACATGGTTTCTAACAGGCCGATAATTGCTATCGGCCCGGAAGGTTCAGACGTAGAGCAGATTATAAGAGAGACTAACACAGGGCGCTATATTAATTATTCAGAATACGACAAATTAAAAGCTATAATTTTAGAATACTTTGAAGCCTTTAAAACTAATAAATTACAAAGCTATCCTATTGGTTTGGAACAATACAGTAGGAGAGAATTAACAAAGCAATTAGCAATGCTAATTGAAAAAAATCAATAATCTAAACCCAAATGACAAGTCAAAAGCAGGCATTTGGAGTTTTATTATTTGGAATTTAAATATTTATGGGAATAGTACAAAATCAAGCATTTAAAAACACCATTATAACCTATTTTGGGTTTGGTATTGGCGCAATAAATGTATTGTTTTTATATACCGAGTTTTTAACTCCCGAATATTTTGGTTTAGTAACTTTTATTCTTTCTACGGCAAATATTATGATGCCATTGATGGCTTTTGGTGTGCATAATGCAATTATTAAGTTTTACTCGTCATTTAAAACTAAAAATACACAAAATAGCTTTTTAACTTTAATGTTGTTTTTGCCTTTGCTGGTAATTATTCCAATAGGATTGATTGGTGTTTTTTCTTTTGAGGCGATTAGTACTTGGTTATCAAAAACTAATGCTATTATTAAAGACTATACCTGGTTAATATTTATTTCAGCCATTGCTTTTGCATATTTCGAAGTGTTTTATTCTTGGGCAAAAGTGCAAATGCATACTGTTTTTGGTAATTTTTTAAAAGAAGTTTTTCATAGAATTGGTATTACAATTTTGCTTATTTGTTTATATTATGATTACATAACAGTAGACCAATTAATATATGGTATCGTAGGCGTTTATATACTGCGAATGCTAATAATGAAGTTGTATGCATACAACATAAAGTGGCCGGTTTTAAAATTTAATAAAATTGAAAACCTATCAGAAATATTAAAATACGCAGCACTTATTATTATTGCAGGATCTGTGGCAAATATTATTTTAGAAATAGACAAATTTATGATTGCCCAATATATAGAAATTGAGAATGTTGCTTATTATGGTGTTGCTATTTATATAGCTACAGTAATTGGTGTTCCTGCTCGTTCCATGCATCAAATTACTAATCCGTTAACAGCAAAGCTCCTTAACGAAAAAAGCAGTGTAGAGTTAAAAAGCTTGTACCAAAAAAGCTCATTAAACTTGTTTATTATTAGTGGCATCATCTTCGTTTTAATTTTAACAAACTTAAATCAGCTTTATGCATTAATGCCGACGGAGTATCGAGGTGGCTTAGTAATAGTGTTGGTTATAGGTTTAGCAAAACTATTTGATAACCTTATTGGAAACAATAACGCCATATTATTTAATAGTGATTATTACAGAGTCGTTTTAAGTTTTGGTGTGGTTTTAACTTTGCTAACAGTAGTTTTAAACATTATTTTTATCCCACGATTTGGTATAGAAGGGGCAGCTTACGCTACGTTTATAGCCATGTGTTTATATAATTGCTCTAAAATTGTATTTGTAAAGTATAAATTTAAGATACAGCCTTTTACAATTAACACAGCCAAAACTTTTACGCTGTTGCTAGTCTTGATTGTTGCCTTTTATTTTTGGGAATTCTCTTTTCATCCCATTGTAAATATTATATTAAAATCTATATTAATTAGC